>NZ_JAAHHE010000312.1:0-7144 GCF_010692525.1 Moorena sp. SIO3B2 | reverse complement strand
GCTAGATATGCTGATAGCTTATTGCTTACCTAGGGAGTAGGAGTATGAAGTAAGGTGAAGTAAATCAAATGGCTTTGATAATTATTAAAAACGCTAGAATTATTTGTGTGGAAAAACAAACCGTAAGCACTCAGCTGATACGCGACACGCTGATAGCTGTTCGCGTAGCGTGCGCGTAGCCCATAGGCTTACGATAAACCCTACCGAAATTAATATCCTGGATAGGTTGGGCATCTCCCATGAAAACTAATAAGCATCGGTCAGTGTGTGGGAAATTAAAGCAGCGGTTAAATAATGCGGTTAAACGCTGGTTTAATTCCCCTAAAATTGGTCATAGCAGCATCACACAACCAATAGCTGTTAATGTGGCAGAGCCTTATGCTCCTTACAAACCTCCCTCAACTACTCAGCCACCTAACCACAGCAACCGCGTAAGTAATATTACCTGGCCCCGTGGTTATCGGCTACAAAACGGTAAGTACACCATCGAAAAAAAACTAGGACAAGGTGGGCTGGGTATTACGTATTTAGCCCGAACTAAAACAGGCGATCGCATCGTTATTAAAACTATCCTTAATCATGTACTCCGCCAAGATAATTTATTAGAATATTGGAAAATTTTTGCCAACGAAGCGGTAAAGTTAGCCCAATGTAGCCGTGGGAATCCTCATCTAGTCCGTTTATCAGAAGAAATCATCCGAGAAGGTGAACTACCCTGCCTAATCATGGAATACATCGATGGGGAAACCTTGTCGGATCTGGTGAAACGGCAGGGTGTGCTTTCAGAACAACAAGCCTTGCTCTACATCCAGCAAATTGGTAGCGCCCTCTGGGACATTCATCAGCAAGGATTGCTCCATCGGGATGTTAAACCTCATAACATCATGGTCCGGAAAGATGGTTCTGGTGCGGTGTTGATTGATTTGGGTATTGCTACTAAGTTTGTCCCTGGGGTTACCCAAACTCATCTGTGTGGGCGGACTCCTGGCTATGCTCCTCTGGAACAATATGAGTGGCGAGGGCAACAGGGTCCCTACACCGATGTCTATGCTTTGGCCGCTACCTTGTATGTGCTTTTAACTGGAAAGAAACCAGTAGCCGCTGAGGATCGGGCTGATGGAGTTGTATTACCACCACCAAAGGATTTTAATCCCCAGATTAGCGATCGCATAAATCGAGCCATTCTCCATGGCATGAACTTGGTGGCTAGCGATCGCCCTCAGTCTATACCAGAATTTTTCACATTACTCGGTATTGAATTACCAAATAATAATAGCAACTATAATAACACAAGTAGCACTAATAATCAACAACAGACAACCGCTCAAGTTGGAGACTTTTATATAGAACGTCCCCAAGATACTGAGTGTTATCAAAAGAGTTTACAACCAGGGGCGCTAATTCGGATTAAAGCACCGAAGCTGATGGGGAAAACCTTACTCAGTCATCGGATTCTTGATTATGCTAAATCTAAGGGTTATCGCACGGTTTATTTGAATCTGAATGAATTCCCTTGCCATGATTTGGATATATTTTTACAGTCTTTTTGTGTGCGGGTTGCTCAAAAATTGAAATTGCCCAATGAGTTGCAAAATTATTGGCAGGATAGTTTTTTTACTAGTGAAGTAAAGTGTAGCACCTACTTTGAACAGCATTTGTTGTTTTCTTCAGAGAGTCCTTTGGTTTTATGTCTCGATAACCTGGAGCGAGTTTTTCCTCATCAACAAGTTGCTGAAGGTTTTCTTACTTTGCTGCGTAGTTGGCATGAAAATGGCCAGTTTTATGATATTTGGAAAAGACTGCGATTGATAGTGGTTTATGCTACGGAAGTTTATATTGAATTGGCTATCAATAAGTCGCCTTTTAATGTAGGATATCCTGTAGATTTAACTGATTTTACTTTGAATCAAGTTCAGGATTTGGCGAAATTTTATGGCTTAAATTTATCCGTTAATTCAGTACACAAATTAATGAGCATGGTAGGGGGACATCCTTATTTATTACAGTTAGCTTTCTCTACTATTAGCAAAAATAGCAACATCACCATGGAGCATCTGTTAGAAACCGCCCCGACAGAATCAGGGATTTATCGCCATCATTTGCGAGAACTTTTAAATAATCTCATGCTCCATCCCGATTTACTAAACGCTTTCAAAAAATTACTGACAACTACTCAAGCAGTGCGCCTGGATTATAAAGAAACCTATCTGTTAGAAAGTCTGGGATTAGTCAGAGCAATCGGTAATGATTGTATTCCGAGATATAATTTGTATCGTCAGTATTTTAGTGACAGGATTTTATAGTATTCCCGATTCCCGATTCCCGATTCCCGATTCCCGATTCCCGATTCCCTACTCCCTTCCCAATCATGACCAACCAATCAACAATCTATCAAGTTGGCGGAAGTTTACCTAACGATGCTGCTACTTATGCAGTCAGAAAAGCTGATACGGAAATTTTTGATGCTTTGATGGCTGGGGAATTTTGTTATGTGCTGAACTCGCGACAGATGGGTAAATCTAGTTTGCGGGTAAAAACCATGCAAAGACTAATAGAGGCGGGAGTAGCTTGTGCTTCTGTTGATGTTACCCAAATTGGCAATTTTGTAACCTCAGAGCAATGGTATGCTAGCTTAATTAAGAGTCTGGTAAATAGTTTTAAGCTCTCAGATAAATTCAAGATTTTACCTTGGTTACGAGAGCGCAAGCAACTCTCGCCAGTAATGTGGTTGGGTGAGTTTATTGAAGAGGTGCTGTTGTCATATATTCCAGAAAATATTGTGATTTTTCTGGATGAAATTGACAGTATTATTAAGGTAGAGTTTAAAGATGATTTCTTTGCCTTTATTCGCAGTTGTTATAACCAAAGAGCCGAAAATCCTGCCTACAATCGGCTGAATTTTTGCTTGCTGGGAGTAGCAACTCCAGCGGATTTGATTCAGGATAGACAGCGCACTCCCTTTAATATTGGTCGGGATATTGACCTGACTGGCTTTACCGTTGAGGAAGCGAAAGCACCACTGCTCCCTGGTTTGGTAGGGAAAGTGGATAATCCTGAACAGGTGTTAGCTGAGATATTGAACTGGACGGGGGGACAACCGTTTTTGACCCAGAAGTTGTGTAAGTTAATGGTGGATGGATCCCCCCTAACCCCCCTTAACAAGGGGGGAACTTCTGGAGGGGGATCTATCCATAGCACTTCTGGAGAAGGATCCCCCCTAACCCCCCTTAACAAGGGGGGAACTTTTGGAGGAGGATCGATCCATAGAACTTTTGGAGAGGGATCCCCCCTAACCCCCCTTAACAAGGGGGGAACTTTTGGAGGAGGATCGATCCATAGAACTTTTGGAGAGGGATCCCCCCTAACCCCCCTTAACAAGGGGGGAACTTCTGGAGGGGGATCTATCCATAGCACTTCAGGATTGGGTACCCCCCTAACCCCCCTTAACAAGGGGGGAACTTCTGGAGGGGGTACCATCCATCGCACTTCTGGAGAAGGATCCCCCCTAACCCCCCTTAACAAGGGGGGAACTTTTGGAGGGGGTACCATCCATCGCACTTCAGGATTGGGTACCCCCCTAACCCCCCTTAACAAGGGGGGAACTTCTGGAGGGGGTACCATCCATAGCACTTCTGGAGGGGAATCGAACCATGCTCAAGCTTCCCCCTTATTAAGGGGGACGGGAGGGGGATCCCATTGCAGCACTAAAGTTGAACAGGTCGCCCGTACCCAGATTATTGAGAATTGGGTATCTCAGGATAAGCCAGAGCACTTGAAGACCATACGCGATCGCATTCTCAGAAATGAGCAACGGGCCAGTAGGCTGTTAGGATTGTATCAGCAGGTATTAGATCAGGGTAGTCTTGCCGCTGATGGCAGTGAAGAACAGACGGAATTAAGGCTATCGGGGTTGGTAGTGGAGCGGGATGGGTATTTAAAAGTTAACAACCGGATTTATGGCAGTGTTTTCGATAGCGATTGGGTTAAGCAGGAATTGGCTAGACTGCGTCCATACTCTGAAGCCTTTACCGCTTGGGTTGAGTCTGGGTGTAAAGATGAAGCTCGTTTGTTGCGGGGGGTGGCGTTAGAGAATGCTCAAGCTTGGGCTAGGGGTAAAAGTTTGAGCGATTTGGATTATCAGTTTTTAGCTGCTGGTCAGGAATTAGACCGCAGGGTACTGGCAGAAGAAAGTCGAATATTAGCTAAGGCCAATGATACCTTAACTGAAGCTCAACAGAAAGCCAAGAGAACTATACTCATAGGGGGTATTAGTCTAGGTTTGTTCTCAGTGGTAGCAATAATTATTGCTATGATAACTGCTGAAAAAATACAAGAAGCTAAAACAGGTGCGCGACTAGAACAACAAGGGGTTAATATTTTACGACGGTTACCAGGGGATAATGGTTACTATGGCAATCGAGAGCTTTTATACTCAGCCATGGAGACTGGGCAACAGCTCTTTAATATCGTCAAAGATGGTCGCCCTTTGGATAACTATCCTGCCATCAGTCCTATCTATGCTCTACAGCAGAGTCTTAGTAAATTCAGAGAAAAGAGAATATTTCGAGGACATCAAGACTGGGTAAGGAGTGTAAGTTTTAGTCCCGATGGTAAAACCCTCGCTACGGCATCAGCGGACAATACGGTCAGAGTTTGGGATTTACAGGGCAATCAATTAGCTCTGTTGAAAGGACATCAAGGCTCGGTAAGGAGTGTAAGTTTTAGCCCCGATGGTAAGATGCTAGCTACGGCATCAGATAGTACGATGCTGACTGAGGATAAAACAGAGGACACAACTGTTAGAGTCTGGGATTTACAGGGCAATCCATTAGCTGTGTTAAGAGGACATGAAGGCTGGGTAAGAAGTGTAAGTTTTAGCCCCGATGGTAAAACTCTGGCTACCGCATCAGACAAAACTGTCAGAGTTTGGGATTTAGAAGGAAATCAATTAGCACTGTTGAAAGGACATCGATTCTGGGTAAATAGTGTAAGTTTTAGCCGAGATGGTAAAACTCTGGCTACCGCATCATTCGACAATACTATCATACTCTGGGATTTACAGGGCAATCCATTAGTAATGTTGAGAGGACATCAAGACTCGGTAAATAGTTTAAGTTTTAACCGAAATGGTAAAAGGCTAGCTACGGCATCATCTGACAGTACTATCAGACTTTGGGATTTACAGGGCAATCCACTAGCTGTGTTGAGAGGACATCAAGGCTCGGTAAATAGTTTAAGTTTCAGCCCTGATGGTAAAACCCTGGCTACAGCATCATCTGACCGTACTGTCAGACTCTGGAATTCAAAGGGCAATCAATTAGCTCTGTTTCAAGGATATCGACGCTCGGTAAATAGTGTAAGTTTTAGTCCTGATGGTAAAGCCCTGGCTATGGCATTATCGGACGGAACTGTCAGATTCTGGGATTTACAGGGCAATCGATTAGGTCTGTCTCAAGGATATCAAGACCGGGTAAATCGACGCTCGGTAATAAGTATAAGTTTTAGCTCCGATGCTAAAATGCTGGCGACAGAATCAGATGACCATACTGTTAGACTCTGGGATTTACAGGGCAATCGATTAGTTCTTTTGAAAGGATATCGACGCTCGGTAAATAGTGTAAGTTTTAGCCGAGATGGTAAAACCCTCGCTACGGTATCATATGACAAAACGGTCAGACTCTGGGATTTACAAGGAAAGCAATTAGCACTGTTGAAAGGACATCAAGGCTCGATAGAAAGTGTAAGTTTTAGCCGAGATGGTAAAACTCTGGCTACGGCATCAGAGGACAAAACGGTCAGACTCTGGGATTTACAGGGCAATCCATTAGCTGTGTTGAGAGGACATCAAAACTCGGTAATAAGTGTAAGGTTTAGCCGAGATGGTCAGATGCTGGCTACGGCATCAGAGGACAAAACGGTCAGACTCTGGGATTTACAGGGCAATCCATTAGCTGTGTTGAGAGGACATCAACCCTCGGTAAAGAGTGTAAGTTTTAGCCCCGATGGTAAGATGCTGGCTACGACATCAGGGCGCACTGTCAGACTCAGGCAAGTTGAAGATTTAGGTGAGATGCTGGCTCGGGGCTGTAAGTTGCTTGAAGATTACTTTGTGGAGAATTTTGAAGCTTTAGAAACTTTAACCACATGCCAAGATTTAGTTGACAAAGTAGCAGTATCTCCCGGTCTTGTCAAACAAGGTGAGACGTTAGCAAAAGAGGGGGATGTCGATGGTGCTATTGCTAAGTTTCAAAAAGCCAAAGAATGGAATCCGGAGCTAGAATTAAACCCAGAGATAAAAGCTAAACAGCTAGCAGCACCCGGTAAAGTTAAACAAGGTGATAATTTAGCCAAACAAGGAAAAATAGCCCAAGCAATATCTACTTATAAAGAAGCACAACAACTAGACCCAAACTTAGAAATTTCTTCTCAATCTTGGAATTATATCTGTTACTTTGGTAGTCTCCATGGATATGCTACTAATGTGATGGATATCTGTGAAAAAGCAGTAGCTAAAGAGCCTGAAAATGGACTATTGAAGGAGGGTCGTGGATTGGCTAGGGCTCTGACTGGAGATACAGCAGGAGCGATATCAGACTTTCAGGCATTTTTAGAGTGGATTGACCAGAGGTATTCATCGATGGGCAATCATGGACGTATACCAGGATTACAAAGTTACAAAAAACAACAGCAACAATGGATAGATGAACTCCGCGCTGGGAAGAATCCTTTTACGGAAGAGGTGTTGAAGAGTTTACGGGTCTTCGGGACTTTTGATACTAGAGCTCAAACATTTATAAGACGCTCGAGCATAAATTTTCGCGGCTCTATCGGCGTTCCTGAGCAGCGAAATGAGCGAAATGATTTAACCATAAAGGGAGATGTTTTTATATTTTAAATAATAAACAATAAATCTACTTTATAATTCTCAAATTGCTTAGGACATATTTCTTTTATCTGCTCCCGACTCCCGACTCCTGATTCCCGATTCCCGACTCCCGATTCCCGATTCCCTCAAGACTTTGTTACAAAATTTTTCAAAATATGTTATAATAAAATATTTTTGTGTTATAGTAGAAGAGTGGGCGCTGAGACGCCCAGAGTCAAGAGCTAGCCCGGGGACACTGGAACATCAACGGGCTAGCTC
>NZ_JAAHHE010000311.1:0-7158 GCF_010692525.1 Moorena sp. SIO3B2 | reverse complement strand
TAAGGCTTTGCCTGTACCGGATGTGGCCAGTAGTGTGTCAACGGAGTATGTAGCTCCACAGACACAGACACAGAAGGTATTAGCAGAGATTTGGGCAGAAGTGTTGGGTATAGAACAGGTGGGAATATATGATAACTTCTTTGATTTGGGGGGTCATTCTCTAACCGCAGTCAAATTAGTTTCTAAGATATCCACAAATTTCAACATTAGTCTCTCAGTAAAAACTTTATTATTACACCCAATAATTGCTGAGTTAAGTAATATTATGACAGAACTAATACCAAATAAAAATGTCTCTCAAGAGCCAATTTATCAATCAATTAATAATGAAGTTCAGGAAACATTAAATAAGGAAGTTGTACAAACTAAAAATTCCGAGTATGTACAATTTGAATCTCGCTCTTTGTTATCTTTATTTACTGTGGGTAAAATTCCTCCTGTCGATGCTGCAGCTTTATGTTATTGGGGAGAATATGATCCAGAAATGTTTGACTGGAGTCGAGATTATATGATTGAAAATATCTTTGAAAATCTTCCTTTTTGGACGATGATTAAACAGACTAATTGGGGTCGAACTGCAATAATAGTTTTGCCTCGATTTGTTTCGGATTTATATAGCAATCAAGATGATGCAGTACAGGTAATTATTGAAGCATTAGAAATGGCTGGAATAATTGGTGCTAAATTTGTTTCTTTAACTGGTTTAATTCCTTCTGCTACTGATTATGGATTGGCAATTACTAAGGCAGTTGCTAACCGTCAGGATTTGCCAAAAATTACGACTGGACATAGAACAACTGGTGCTGCTGTTGTATTGACTATTAAGAAGATATGTGAGCAAGGTGGCCGGGATTTAAGTACAGAAAAAGTAGGATTTATTGGATTAGGTTCTGTGGGAATGAATGTGCTGCCGTTAATGTTGAAATGCTTACCACATCCTCAAGAAATTACTCTTTGTGACGTTTACAGTAAGTTAGAATTCCTGGAGAATATTGAACAAAATTTAGTACATAAATTTGGTTTTAAAGGTAAAATAAAGTTGGCATTATCAAAAACAACAGTTCCCCAAGAAATTTACGACTCTACTTTAATTGTTGGAGCTACAAATGTCGCAAATGTATTAGATATTATGCAGGTTAAGCCTGGTACGCTAATTGTTGATGATTCTGGTCCTCATTGTTTTTCAGTAGAGCAAGCTATTAAGCGTTTTCAGGAACGGGAAGATATTTTATTTAGTGAGGGAGGGATGTTGCGATCGCCATTTCCTATAAAAACCACAGTCCATTTACTACCCTCTGTAGAAAAAATAATGAATAATGCTCAAAAGGAAGCAGTTTTTAATTCAAATCCTTTTAATATCATGGGTTGTGCTTTTTCTGGTTTACTATCATCTCAGTTCGAGCAACTGGAGCCTACTGTAGGAATTTGCGATGGAGAACAGTCTGAATTACATTACCAAATTTTGCAAGAATTAGAATTTGAAGCAGGCGATCTACATTGTGAACATTATGTACTTCCAGCAAAATCAATAGCCAATTTTAGACAGCGTTTTGGCAAAGATTTGTAAGGATTTAGGTGATAGCAATCGCTGGTGAAGTCTGCGATCGAAGATCGCAGACTTCATAATAATAATGATTATTTTTATTCGGTAGTCCTGCATAGTAATACCAGTTTTCAAAAGTAGCGTCATACTTACAATAAAAACATGACCATATACATTGGGGTTTGCAATCTTTATGTATGTCATGACTTTTGATTTTTGGTATAATGGTCAAGTACAAATTGTGTTATTATAGTGATGTATGAAGTTCCATATAGCTCCAATATGATTACTTAATTTTTGAGAAAACGATAATGTCAAAAGCCTTTAAGTTTCCGTTCAGATGCTAGCTACATGATTACAGGAGGTTTGGGAGGTTTAGGTTTACTGGTAAGTAGGTGGGCTTAATTAAAGGTTAAAAACTTGATAATTTTTACTATCTACATTTCCAGATATTGTCCACTGTTGAAGCTGATAACCTACTTGGTAACTTCGTTTTTTTATACCTTCTTTAACTGCTAAAGCTAAATCGTATTCATCCTCAAACATTCGACCAGAGATTTGATGAGTTTCTTGATGCAGTCGCTCATGGGGGAAACCCCCTGTTCCCTTGCTGCATCGCTTTAAGTTGACGCCACTCACCCTCTATTAGATTAAGTTCTGGACTATAAGTTGGCAAAAAAAATAAATACAATCCCATTTCTAACCATTCTTTTTGTTTAGCTCTTACCTGATGAATTTTATGACTTGAGGAATTATCCAGAACAATGACTGTATCTATTCTTATTGTTAGTCTAGTTTTTTCCGCTTCTTTGGCTTCTTTGTCCAAAAACTTTATTAAATTATCTTTTTTGATGCTACCAAGTTTTAAAGCATAATTAAAGCTTTTTTTTGGTTCATATATTCCTAATATATTTAGAGGCTGAAGGGGTGACGAAATAACCTGAAACGCTTTAAATGTAAAGTGTTCCTGAGGGGGCGACGAAATAAGTTACAACGCCGACTCTATAAGCAACCTAGCCCTTAGGCCTCGTTGATAATACTTTCGTTGTCTTGATGCAATAGCGAGTGGTTTGAATTTACCGTAAGACAGTTGAGCCTTGTCTTGATGCAATAGCGAGTGGGGGAAACCACGGCAGTCGCTCATGGGGGGGACCACGGCAGTCGCTCATGGGGGAAACCCCCGCGTGAAGGCGCTGCCTCCCCAAGACCGCGCTGCCTCCCCAAGACCGCGCTGCATCGCTAATCAATAAGTTTTACCCCTTTTCTGCATAGCCTACCTACCATAAAGGCGAGCCTGTCTAAGGTTTGGTCTCCGGGGGAAACCACGGCAGTCGCTCATGGGGGGAACCACGGCAGTCGCTCATGGGGGAAACCCCCGCGTGAAGGCGCTGCCTCCCCAAGACCGCGCTGCCTCCCCAAGACCGCGCTGCATCGCTTATTAGGATTTAATTTCATTAATTCGGTGACTAATTTTAAACAAACATCCTTGAAATTCACCCAAGTTTGGCCATATAAACCAATGTAAAAACTGGACGGTGCGCTTTCCAATGGGCGAGTAAATCGCCCTTGGGTCGCACCGCTATGTCTCCGTTCCCTACGACCAAATTCTTTGACACGAGCTACATAGTTTTGTATTCCTTGACGTGTCTTGATGCAATAGCGAGTGGGGGAAACCACGGCAGTCGCTCATGGGGGGAACCCCCAAGACCGCGCTGCCTCCCCAAGACCGCGCTGCATCGCTTTAATCTGCTGACCTTGAATCGTTGAAGAAGTATAAGCTATCGCAATTAATAAAACTAGAGAAATCAGCCGTTTACCCTCAACTTTAGTATCCTCTAGATTATAGCCACCTTTCTTGAAATCTCTAAACATCTCTTCTTCTCTTGGTGCGCGTTCCCTAGGTCGGGAAACCCGACCGGGGTCGCACCGCTATATCAAATCTTTTTTTATAAGCGGAAATTGCCAACTCTATACCGTCGAAATTGGTGAGAATAAACCATCCCTCTTTTGGGGTTATTCCCTTGACTTTACGTTGCCACTTACAAGCCACATTACAACTTGAAAAACCATGGGTCTTGGTTACTTTAACTCCTTGCATAAAAAACGATACTCCCGGTGCTAAACCTAAATTATTTAATTGAATCCAAATCTCATTTTTAACTTCAATAAATTCGTTTTTTTTAAGACGTAAGCAAAAATATACATCCAATGACTGGAGATACTTTGCTAGCTTTACCGAGCAAAATTCTCTATCCCCTAATATACAAATATTATAATTTTTTAAAAGTGGCATCACTGAGGATAGGGCAGTTTTCTGTTAATTAAAATTGCTAGACCCTAATTTGGGAAGTAATTCAAAATATATGGGAAAGGATCTTTTATCCCAAACTATACTAATCATGATCAAATTTATGCGACTCCAATTTGTGCGATAAGCACGCTACATAAATTAATTGTTCAGTTGTAAAGTATGTTGATAACCAGGTTTTTACAATTGGGAACCAAATTTTTTCAATCGTTAGATTAGGCAATGATAAAAATCGTTGTATTCTTTTTCTACGACTTTCAAATTTTATGGGAATTGATAAAATATTTGCTAATTTTTCTAAATTTACGTTTTTAATTGTCTGTACGAGACTAAGCAGAATTAAAAGGAATAAGTATTCTGATTTACTAAGTTGACTTTTTAAGTGGTTTTGGTAAAATGCAGGTAACATTTTAAATTGGTAGGTCTTGTTGCAAATAATCGACCTATCTTTTTTTTACCACAAAATGGTGAACACTTTCTGGGGGTGTGACATGCAAGCTAAAATCATTACTGGGTAATAAGTTCAGCCCATCAGTTACTTAGGGCTTGCTGAAAAATTATTTGGGTAGGGATAGGCAAGAGGCAAGAGGCAATAGGCAATAGTTCCGGAGTGCTCATCCGTGCAAGACAAGCACTGACTAACATAATTGCGCTTGTGAGGGGGAGAATCAGGATTGTCCTCTGATTACAGCAATTCAACTGATGTTTCCTGATTTTCTTCCCTCCAATACCCAGCAGCTAGTTGAGTCTACCTCGATTGACCTTGCTCAAAGTATCCAGCGTCAAGCTATCTCAACTCCCCTGAGCCCCCAGGCCATTGCCACAACTTACGTTAATCAGGGTAAGGGTGGCACACCAATTCTGTTACTCCATGGCTTCGATAGTTCCCTGCTAGAATTACGCCGCTTGCTACCACTGCTGGCTCAGGAAAATGAAACCTGGGCAGTGGATTTGTTGGGTTTTGGCTTTACGGATCGCATGGCAGGGACTCCGTTTAGCCCAAATGCGATCGCAACCCATCTCTATTATTTCTGGAAAACCCTGATTAGAACACCAGTGATTGTAGTCGGTGCTTCTATGGGGGGTGCAGCGGCGATTGATTTTACCCTCACTTACCCCCAGGTTGTTAAACAGTTAGTATTAATAGATAGCGCTGGCTGCACGAAGGCTCCCCCGATTGGGAAGTTCTTATTTCCGCCCTTAGGCTACCTAGCCACAGCATTTTTGGCTAATCCCAAGGTAAGGCAAAGTATAAGTAAAAACGCTTACTATGATAAAGGTTGGGCCTCTGAAGATGCCCGAATTTGTGCTGCATTGCACCTAGAAATGCCTGGTTGGAATCAAGCCTTGATTGCGTTTACCAAAAGTGGTGGTTATGGTGATTTTGGGGATAAGCTGGCTCAGATTAGCCAGCCAACTCTAATTTTATGGGGTGACCATGACCAAATTTTAGGGACTGCTGCTGCTAGTAAGTTTAAGGATGCCATCCCACAATCTCAATTAATCTGGATTAAAGACTGTGGTCATGTGCCTCACTTGGAACAAGCTCAAATTACTGCTGAGCATATTTTAGAATTTGCCTAGACTTCCGGCGGGGTGGATCTCATTAAAGCTGTTTGACCCGGTGGGTGGAATGGGCATCAGGCGTGGAATGGGCATCTTGCCCGTTACAATTTTCAAACGGGCTGTCCCAACAAAGCGCGAAGAGGCGGAAAATGACGCTAGCCCTTGGGTGGTGCGTTACGGGGCGGGCTGCCCCAACACTGGCTACGAGGTTGAACATGAGGGCAAGCCCGCCCCTAACGCACCCTACGCACCCTACGCAACTTTCCCCTATTGCCTATTGCCTATTGCCTTTTGCCTTTTTCGGCAATTCGTGTGTTTACAACCGAGATACAAACGCGCTTATAGCATTTTCAGTTAAGTTTTGAAAACGCGATCGCATGTCCAACATACCAGGGAATATTGGGATAAGCTGGTTCCAGGGGCATGATGTTATATCCTAGAGAGTCAATAAAAATCTCAATAGTTTGATTCTTGAGTTTAAAGGACTCTTGATTACCATCATCTACTTCATAAATCAGGATGGGCTGATACTCTTTAATAGTTTCAATCATCCCCCTTAAAACATTAATTTCTGCTCCTTCCACATCGATTTTGACAACCGTTGGGGGTTTCAAAGTCTTTTGGGACACCAAATCATCAATACACACAAGGTCAACTGTCATTTCACCCCTGAGATCTGGAGGTGTACCCGCTGTAGCTAAAGTAGCTCCCCCTGAATGATGGGCCAGCAACAATTCTCCGGTTCCGGTTGATTCAGAAACGGCTTGTGGGAAAACAGTAACATTGGAGAAGCTATTAAGCTCGACATTCCGTCGAATAATGTCAGCATTGTTTGGGACTGGCTCAAAAGCATAAACCTGTCCAGATGGCCCAACTAGCTTCGCAGCAATAATAGTAAAAAATCCAATATTAGCACCGATATCATAGAAGATATGATCACGGTTTAAGCAGCTTGCTAAAGCGTTCTGAAGTGGAAGTTCATAGGTACCACGTGCAAAATCAGGATTAGAACCATCCCCATGGAATTTTAGTCCTGCACCTACTCCATGGTTAAGGGTTACCTGTTGATTGCTTAAATTCATGACTCTACACCTTTGCTACAAAGTTTTGAAATACACTTCCTGTATCGTTGCCCCATTCCCAGTTAGCAACAATCCCAACTCGATTAATTCTAAGACGCGCCGCATCTGGATAAACATCTGTCAGGGCACGATACAATACTGGCTCATCATTGATGAATATCATGTAATTCATGCCATCAAAAACCATGCGGAGCCGATGAGAGACACCCCAGGAAATGCGTTTACCCACATTTGTCCAGACAGCATCAAATAATTCTTCAAAGCCATTGAGATAGAAAAAGGAAGACATTGAAGCACCACCGTAACAGTCATCTAACCAGTTATTGATAGTGATATAATTGTCATCATCTTGCCAAAAGATAAACCCTCCACGACCTTTTTCTCCCTGTCCTCGTCTAGTTCCAGGGGGAGTAATGTCTACCTGTAAATCCGCTATTTCTGGCTGATCCCAATCAATGGTGTAGGCAGTGCGACCTGGATTAGGATGCTTAGCATCAGCTTGGACTTTGGCTGTACTATTCCCAGTCAGCTTAATTACCCCTAGCCCAATATTCCGATGCCAGACTTTGCTACCACTAGTGGTGGTTTTTCCCATCAAGTCCCCAGCTGCACCAGCAAAATCTTCAGTGATAGCTATTTCGGTACCCTCTACTACCCAA
>NZ_JAAHHE010000310.1:0-7165 GCF_010692525.1 Moorena sp. SIO3B2 | reverse complement strand
GAACAGAAATGCCTGATAAAACCGATTTGACGGATTTGAAAAAATTGCCTACAGAATCAGCAATTACCACTCTGAAAACGCCTGTTGATGCTCTGGTGAAAGATAACCCTAATGCCAAAGCTTTAGCTGAAACCTTGGAGATAGTCAAACGACTTCCGATCAGGTATGGATTTATGGTACCCGATGAAACCAGCATTCAGCCGCAAATCCAAGCCTACCTGAAAGATCCCTTCGACCCTCATGCCATTGCCCGACTCAGACGGATTGCCTATCGACGCACCACAGTGATGGCCTATATCGATAATCTGATCGACTGGGGGGATCAACTGTTCCGTCAGTACACCAGGGAGAGTATCAACGAAGCCCGGATGCACTATATCTTAGCTTACGATCTCCTCGGACAAAAACCTGAAAATACCGGCACCAGACTATTGTCTGACTCAAAACCCTTTGGCCGTGATGGCAACAATAAAATTGAAGGCATTCATGATCAAGGCGCGGAGGCAGATAGCAGTCAATATGACTTTTTGTTTGATGTGAGTAGGAAGGACCCAGATCAAAAGAGTCTAACCTTCGCAGCTAATATTCATAGCTCAGTTACTCAACCCTACTTCTATATCCCCGAAAATCAAAATTTAATTGACTATTGGGACCGGATTGAAGACCGGCTGTATAAAATTCGCCATAGCCTAAATATAATGGGCATTAAGCAACCCTTGCCCTTGTTCCAACCTCCCATTGACCCCATGGCTTTAGTACGGGCGGTAGCAGGTGGTGGTGGCATCGGTGGCGCGATCGCAGGATTGTCTGTTGCTGTACCTCATTATCGCTTCAACTTTATGTTGAATAAAGCGCGAGAGTTGGTAGGTAAACTCAATCAATTCGGTGGGGATTTGTTGGGAGCGATCGAAAAGAAAGATAGTGAAGCCCTGAGCTTGTTACAAAATCGTCATGAGAAGGAAATTCTCGAAGTTACGAGCCGGATTAAGGAAGCGCAATTAAATGATGCACTGGAGAACTTGAAATCCCTTGAAGAAAACAAGAAAAGTGCTGAAGGGCAACTTGAGCATTATAACAATCTGATTGATCAAGGAATGATTGCTTCAGAAATAGTTCAAATTGCCATGATGACCGCATCAGCTTATATGAACTATGGAATTTCCGGTCTCAAATTTGCAGCAGCGATTAGTGGGGCATCGCCAGAAGTAGCTGTTGGTCCTCCATTTGCCTCTTATATTGAGCACGGCGGTATGCACTTAAGTGACATATTAACTACGACTGCTGATGGTATATCGTCTATTTCGGAAGCAATAAATATGGGAGGTGAGATTGCAGGTCTATTTGCCCAGTATCAACGCACAAAAGAGGATTGGGAGTTACAACAAACAATGGCTGAAAGTGAAATCAAGCAACTGGAAGCCCAAATCGAAGGAGCCAAATATCAAATCGCAGTCGCAAGGCTAGAGATACAGTCAACCGAAAAGGAGATCAAACAAAATGAATCAATGAAACGCTTTATGACCAGCAAATTCTCCAACGAACAGTTGTATCAATGGATGACCAGCAAGCTCTCAGGTTTGTTCTTCCAAACCTATAAGCTAGCCCATGACATGGCAAAATCAGCGGAGAAAGCCTATCAATTCGAGCGCGGTCTTAAAGAGAGTGAGGTATCGTTCATTGGCGGAATGTATTGGGACAGCTTGCGGAAAGGTTTACTCAGTGGTTATTCCCTAGGCCATGACCTGGACCGCATGGAGAAGGCTTATATAGATACCAATAGCCGTTCTTTAGAAATCGGGAAACATATTTCCTTGGCGGAGCTGGACCCCATGGCCTTTATTCAATTGAAAACCAAAGGCACTTGTGAGTTCAACCTCTCCGAAGCCTTATTCGATTACGACTTCCAAGGGCACTATAACCGACAAGTTAAAACGATTGCCATTGAAATCGATGCGGGTGAAGGAAAAACCGTGAATGCCACCTTAACTCAACTCCGTCATAAAACAGTGATGGAACCAGACGTGAAAGCGGTGAAATACTTACTGAATCCCAAAGGTAAGGAACCGATGTCAATCCGCAGCGATTGGCGCACCACTCAGCAAATAGCCTTGGGTGACATAGGAGAATATGACGAACCGAACGGTTTATTTGAACTGCGATTAGATGATGAACGTTTCCTTCCCTTTGAAGGAACAGG
Organism: Moorena sp. SIO3B2; assembly: GCF_010692525.1. NCBI lineage: Bacteria > Bacillati > Cyanobacteriota > Cyanophyceae > Coleofasciculales > Coleofasciculaceae > Moorena > Moorena sp. SIO3B2. The sequence goes on along the minus strand of NZ_JAAHHE010000310.1, from coordinate 4,968 downwards.
TGCGGTATCAACCTGGCGATTAGAGTTAAGCGGTAAGCGTGGCAGCTACAACTTGAACGAACTGAATAAGGTGACTATCAAGTTGAAGTACACTGCCCTTAATGGCGGTAACTCATTCGCCAGTGCGGTGAAGGGGATGTTAAAGCCCTATCCCACAGCTGTTTATATAAATATGGCGGAAACATTTCCTCAAGAATGGCAGACGTTTATTAGTGACGAAACTGAAGAACTCGACATTATGGTCAAGCGGGAGATGTTGCCCAATTTATCAGGTAGTAAAATTACTGGTTTGGTGCCTCATTATGAAATGCAAGGGGAAGGGCAGGTGAGTTTAATTATGAATGATGATACTGACCTTACCCTGAAGCATGGCAAGTTTAATGAAGCCAATGGGTTGATGATACGAAGCTCGGGTGCGACTTGGAACTTTAAAGTGAAAGGGGATAAGAAGAGCTTAAGTAATTTGGGGTTGGTTGTGATGTATAAGGCGGTTGTTTAATTGATTTAGGTTGAATTAATTGGTTGTTTAACCGCCTAGTGTATCAACTTTCATTAACAAAATAATGAGTGTAAGGAATTGTAAAATAAAATGACGAAAAAAAAGAATGGCACAAAGAAAAACAGAATAGCTGTCCAACAATCATCTGGCAGAGATAGCTGGGTGGACGGAAAAATATTGTTAACTAGAGAAGGATTAGAGCTTACTCAACCTGGAAGCGAAACTAATCACTCGTTTGAAAGTTCTCATGCTAATACTTCTATAACAGGCAAGAGAAAATCGGATAAAGCAAGAATTGATGCGTTGAAACAAGCGTTTAGAGCAAATCCCAATCTTGAAATTAAGGATACCATGCCACCAGAATTTGTAGCATGGGTACGGAAACAGAGAACTAATGCTGAAGAAGATACTGATGGGCGAGACATTGAGGAAAAAGAATTACGTGATAGGCAGGAGGTTGAAACAGAGTTCAGGGATGAAATTGAAAGGCAAACGCTGGTAGCGGACGAGGCTAGTGGCAGAAATATAGAGCAAGAACTAGAGATTGAAAACCAAGGGCTGCAGAATAGTCTAAGAAATGAAACTGAACAATCCAAGCTTAGAGAAGAGCAGCGAAGAGAGTTTGAGCAAAATGAGCTGGATCGTAGAGATGCTCTTATTCTTGAAGAAAGGCGTGCTAGGCAGGAGCTAGAAGAAGAATTTTCTTTGGGGGAAGCCCTCGTAAGGATAACTGATGACGAAGCGCGAGAGATATTAAGTGGATTGGAAAATATATATGACACAGAGGGTTTGGAAGCGCTGATAAGGAGGTTTCAAGAACATGAAAATGAGCTATCACTTTTAAACGACGAATACGATAGACTTATTACTGAATATGGTCAGGATACTTTGACTGCAATGGAAACTGCACTGGCGTTAGAACAAAAATTTAAAGAAAAGCAAATTATTGAACGTGCTGAGAAAAAAAGGATAGAGCGAAGAAAGAAATTAGATGATTTAGATCAGTTCGTGAGAAACTCTGAGATGGGTAAAAATGAACAGGACTATATTAGGCAAAAGATTTTGCTGGTAAAGTATTCCCCCGATATAGATTTTGAAAAAAAATATGCTGATTTGCGTAAAGAAGTTGGTATGTTTTCTTACTTTCATAATAAAACCGGAAAAGTTCCAGCATCAAGAAAAAACTATTGGGCTCAGCTCAAGGATGAAATAAGTAGAATTGATGAGATTTATGGTTTGAATGATAATGAAAAAGATGCATTAAAAGAACGCGACCAAACATTAACTATTGGGGAAATTGGGCATTCGGTAGATACTATTAAGCAAAAGTTAGAAGAATTACAACAAGTTGATAAAGAAGTATCGGAAAAAATCTTAGAGCTTATGAAAGATATAGATAATTATTTTAGTGCCAGAACACCGGAAGGTGTCGCACAAACGCCATTTGCGGCAATCACTAACTATATGTCCGATGACCAAGCAGTTAAAAAAATAGCGGCTTGGGGAAATCCCGGAATAAATCTCCTCGGAGACCTAGGGAACCTACTGGTTTTAGGTAAGCAATTTATGGAAAGTGATTCTGCAGGTATTGACATAATAGATGCTGCTGGAACTTTCGCGACGGCTACGGCAAATAGTTCCGGTATGGCAAAGGAGATTTTGACAAGAACTGGTGAAGGTAGTGCGTCTGCGGCGGGAATGGTTTCCACCCTCGCTGGTGGGGTGGGCGCTAGTATTTACGCAGCATATCGATCCTATGACGTTGTATCCATAGCAGCTAGAAAGCAAGAAATCAGTAAAATTTCACACCATTGGTTAAGGACGATTTTAACTGAGCGGACAGATCGCCGTATTGAGAAAAGTTCGCTTGCAGCTTTGGGTGGTGCGATGGGTACTATTGGAGCAATACTCGCATTGACAGGCCCACCTGGATTGGCCTTAAATCTCGTTATGGCTGCCAGCTATACCATTGCTATTGGATTAATGACTAACAGTGTTAAAAGTAAATTTGATACTTCCAAAATTGGTAGGGTTGCCATAGTAGATGCAATTCTTCAAATATTGGTTAGTAATGAGAGTACTTCAGAGGAAAAGAAACAGATTTTAATTGCTCTAGGAATAAAAAAAAATAGGGAAAAACTTATTACAGAGTTAAAATCTGCTAACCCAATAAAGGCGTACGAGAAGATATATGATTCTATTAAAACTTCGCAGTGATCTAATCACATACTCTCTAGGATGCGGGGTCGGAGAACCATTAATGCAACTAGTAGTAGAGTTTATCGTTTTGAAAAACATGGAGGAAGGAAATGAAAGAAGGTAAGGGCATTATAGCCAAAAGAAGAGCGCATGAGTTAAAGCTTTCGCAAGGAAAGAAATTAGAGAGGCCCGGAAAAATATTGCTTTCAAAAAAGGTTATTAGGGATGGAAAGGGTAATTTGAATGGTTCGGATATTTCAAAATTACCTGATTTTAAAAAGAACCTTTTGTCAAAGGTCCCTGATTTTGGAATTGAGGATGTCAAAAAAGAATATTCAGATCAAATTAATTATAAAGATAAAGATGTACTTAACTATGTAACTAAAGAAGATGTGGAGCTGTTTTTAAGCAAAAATGATAATGCTGATTTAAATGGCTTTCTAGAAGATGAGGTTATTTTGTTACTTAAAGGATATAGTAAGGAATTTATAAATAACATAAAGACAGAGGAAGGATGGGAGGAGGTAATAAGAGAACTGACTAAATTACATAAACAAGAAAGTGAAGATAAGAAACAGTGGCTAAGAGAAGATATTTCAAGATTAAACGAAATGATTATAGAAATCTTGGATTCAGGTAAAACGGACTTTGTTGAAAAATACACTAAACTTGAGGATTTTATTCAAGGTAGGATCGACTTATCTCGTAGCCAAGGTTATTATGACCTGTCCGAACTGTGGATCGAGAAATTGCAATTGCTTAGTAGTATACATAGAAAAACTAATTTTGAATACTTAAAAATCAATCATGTAAGAGTAGAAGATAAAACAATAGACAATAAAATAGAAAAGGCTAGAGAATTTTATCGTAAACTTGATACTACTATTAAAAATTCAGCGTGGATGGATAATGATCGGAAAAATATGCTGAGATACTTAATATCCAAAGCCATGCATTCAAATAAATACACCTTTTTCTCAGAGAGCAAAGAAATTGTAAAGTTTATCAATCAACAAAAACTATCTTCTGGACTAGATATACGTACATCAACAAAAGGATGGGCTAATCTAGCAAATCAGATACAAGATGCAGCAAACACAAAATTCTTGAAAGGTGACGAAATTGAAGCTAACGAATATCGCGAATCTGTGTATTATACTGATCAACTCAAAAATGCGACAGATAATTTGAAGCAGTACCTCGAACAACCAGGAGATCCTTCTAAAAAAGCAAAAATTAGAGGTGTAGTTCAGGATGTTGGAAAGTTTCTGGGAGGAAAAGCAGAGAAAAATATAGCAGGAAAAATAATTACTAAAATTAATCAAATTGTCGATGACAAAAGCTTCAAGGAAAGCTCTAAATATTCTACATCAGGATTAAGTATAATTGGAGACATGGCAAATATTGGCTTGATGTTAGAAAAAATAGTTCAAAGCGGGCGGATAACGCCGCAAAACATCGAAAATTTAGCTAGTGATTCTACTAGCATATCAGCGGGCGTATCTTCAATAATAAAAGAAGCGGGGAAACATGGAGCCGAAAATGCTGGAGAAGCAGCTACAGGATTGGTGCCAGCGGTAGGCGGTGTATCTGCAGTAATGAGAGGACATGATTTCGTGACCCAGGTTAATTTAATGGGTAAAACAGAGGAAATAGCAGATCCTTGGGTGCGTGATATTATCCTCGAACGCCAACAGAGAAGAGCTACAAGAGATCTTCTCTGGTCTGTTGGAGGTGCTCTTGGTTTAATAGGTGGAATACTTGCAGCTGTGGGAACAGGAGGCGCTGCTGTTCCTCTGTTGGCTGCCGCAGGAACAGCTATAAACACAGCTATGATTAAAGAGAAAGTTGTTTCAAAAAGTTTTAATAAAAGTAAGTTGGGTAGAGTTAAAGTCGCAGAGTCGATCGTTCAAGTGCTAATGGACAAAAGTGTAGATCGTGAAGAAAAGAAAAAAATATTAAGGTCATTAGGTATTACTGACAAAGATAAAATATTAGATAATCTAAATGATGCTACATCGATAACCTTGTATCAACAAATATATGAAAAATTAAAAACTTGGAGATAACCCTCATCGGAAAAATTACCAATAGTATAAAAGCAAGTCTATATATAACATAATATTCAATAAAAATTAGCACAATATATGTCACTCTCAAGTAAAGTCAAAAAAATCCGCAAGAAAAAAACAGATGCTAAGAAAGCGAAAGCGTCTTCAAAAGCCTCTTCTGATTCTTCCAACTCCCAATCCCAAGGAAAAATAAATCCG
>NZ_JAAHHE010000031.1:0-55747 GCF_010692525.1 Moorena sp. SIO3B2 | reverse complement strand
GTCGCCAGGGCAGTTAGGACATCGACATTAGTCTCACACCCTTTGTAAGCGATGCAGAGGTGCGACCCGTGGCGAATTTAATTCGCCAACGGAAAGCGCACCTAAGCGGTCTTGGGGGTTTCCCCCATGAGCGACTGCATCAAGAAGCGCAAGAGTTTGACTTCTGACAAATGACTTCTGACAAATGACTTCTGCTATATGAAGTAGGAATTATGACATGATACGTGTAACTCCTGGTTGTTGACCACGTTTTGAGTCAATCTTTAGTGAGCCACTAATCAAGTCATTTCAGGCTACCCTACCGGAACGCTATCCGGCCAACAGCCTTCATACTTCAGCCTTCATACTTCAGCCTCCATACTTCAGCCTTCATACTTCAGCCCCCATACTTCAGTCTTCAAGCTTCAGCGTTCTATAAAATTGTTGTAATTCTCAAGAGGTTTATTGCAAATGAAACGTTCATCAATTCTAGGTCTGGGTGCGATCGCATTCATGGTTGCTGTCCCTTTTGTAGGTAAGACTCCTGTATTAGCTGGTTTACAGGAAGCTGGGGAAGTGATTGTCCAAAACATCATGCGCCCGAAAGTGCAGTTGAAATTAGTGGCTCAGAAGAAGATAGTAGAAGTTGATAGTGAAGGTAAAGAAAATATTACTTGGCAAGCCCTAGAGAACAAAGCCGTTGTCAAACCAGGAGATACCCTTCGTTACACTGTCAAAGGTGAAAATGCTGGGGAAGTGGAAGCTGACAATCTGATGGTTACCCAACCTATTCCTCGCGCTACCATGTATATTCTTGATTCTGCTAGCAACAGCAATGGAGCAACGATAACTTACAGCATTGATAATGGAGAGACTTTTATAGAACAACCTACTATTGAAGTCACCCTTGAAGATGGCACGGTAGAAACTAGACCTGCCCCTGCTTCAGCTTACACTCACGTTCGCTTTGAGTTTCCAGAAGCTCTCGATCCCAAAGCAGTTTTAGAAGCATCTTATGATGTGAATGTTCGCTAGTAATTAGTGATTAGTGATTAGTGATTAGTGATTAGTGATTAGTGATTAGTGATTAGTTGCTAGTTAGTACTTAGAAGTCATTTGTAAATACCAATAAAATCTTGTTAATTACAAATAACTTATAAATCAGGACTCATAAATCGTCAGCATATGCGCTACAGATGGTGCTACTTGAGGTTCGGTCAGCGGTCAGCGGTCGGTGGTCAGCCGTGAGCTAAAAGCTCACGCTACTTGAGGTGCCGTCAGCTGTTGGCCACAGGCCCAAAGCTGATCGCTGATAGCTTACTAAAAATCCTAACTAATGACTAATCACTTAAGCTTATAATTTTGTTATTTTTAGAACATAATTACAGGTAATTAAATAATTTATTTAGTAGTCACTATTACTCATTCAGTTGTAACAGTTTTTATCTGGCTAAATAAAACTCCGTAGTAATAAATTCATAACCATAAATAATTTAATTATAAGTATTAGGCGTTGGGTATTAGGCGTTAAGTATTATGTAAAATTAAAGCAGTTTACAGCCTCGTTGCTGTAGCCGGTTCGCTTCATAATCAGAAGACTACAGCCTAAAACCTAAAGCCTAGAGCAGAATAATTCTATTTTTTTAAAAAAAAGCCAGCATAAGTACTGCCTAAAAAAATCAGCGCAACCCGCGCTATTTTTTGATTATTTTTGCCTGATTTTTATAATTTTGCTTAATTTTTATAAAACTTATAAAACCTAAATTTTAATTTTTATAAAAACACCCAATTTCAATCAACAAAAATATCCAGTGATTTACTATCAAAATGTGCAAATCAACCCCTGACTGGAAAAAACGTTTACCAAAGCTGCTAGCAACAGTTTTGATAGGAGGTGTCTTACCAACATCTCCACCAGTACTGTCGCAAACTCAGCCAGCAGAAATTTCAGCAACAACCGGTAAGACACCGCTACAGTGTACAGCTCCTGAAACAGTAGGAGCAACTGTGATCAATCAAGTCACTTATCGGTACCAAATGCCTCGTGGTCCAAGGGGAAGATTCTCTCGACCTAGTGAGTTATTCATTACTGGTACTTCTAGCAAAGTTAAGAGTGAAACCTCTAAACAAGGAACTCTCAATCTGGTATCTCAGGGGATTAAAGATGGGGAAGGCCAGTTGGTGTTTGGCTTAGGTGCTATGACTGATGCCCTGGAGGATGAACTAGTAACCTTGGGCTTTACTTCAGAGGAAGCTAGCAATGCCAGTATCAAAGCAGTAATGAGTTTTGCTAATTCATCCACTGACACTACCGCTGATCAAGTCATCACTGCTGCCAAAACCGCTATTGAGGAAGCAATACCGAATAAAGCTGCCGTCTTAAATGGGGAGAATAGTCAGGCCGATCAAGTCATGGCTCTAGTCTTTACTGGACTAGCTCAACAGGGCTTAGAATCCATTGGTATTGCTGAAGCCGATGCCACAACTGCCCAAAATACCGCAGCTGGTTTAATCCCAACTGACTTGAGTAGTACTACTTTTACCGATATTCGCCAGCAAGCATTTGATGAAGCGCTCAATGCTATCCCTGAACAACAACAACTCCTGATCCAAGCTAAAGACTCTCTTGAGCAAGACCTAGTAAACATTCAGTCTGGTCAAGGGTCGCGGGTGCAATCGGGAGATATTGTGAGTTTCCGTTATGCCTTGCTTAACACCGGAGATGCAGCGATTGAGATACAAACTCCCCAAGCCAGCGTTATTGCTCAAAGTGGCTTAGTCGGTTCAGCTTCGATTGGCAATGTTACTGTTGAGGGTTTGGAGGAAACCCCGGAAACACTGAAAATCGAGCCTGGGCAGGAGGTGGTGCTGAATGTGCAAGTGGCACTTAACGCTGCTGCTGAAGACAATGATCAGCAAACTATAGCCTTAGGGTTTAGCAGTAATTGTGGTCAAGACAATACCTCCCAAGAAACAGCACAACAGACCATAGCTACTATAGCTCCTACACCTGACCCCAGGTTGGAACTGATTGACCCGTTTGGAGAAATCCGGGGTTGTAACAATGAACTGTTGGATGACTATACCGGATTTAGCGTTGGCTTATTTGAACCAGACCCCAATGACCCCACAGGATTCTTGAGTGCTGTAGAACTGACCACCACTGAAGTTCCCGATGACCCCAATAACACCATTCCGGAAGGGATTGAACCTAATACTACCAATGCCAATCCCTTTTTCCTTAACAATGACGACAATGAAAACCGAGGTAGATACAGCTTTCTGTTTGATCGAGACCGAGGTCAGTTAGAGCAAGGTCGAAGCTACATTTTGGTGGTTAATCCACCCGATAATAGCAACTTCCTACAACGGCGCATTCGCTTGACCATCAATAATGTTGATGAAGCCCAAGGTATAGTTTCCTATACTGCTACGTCTTTAGATGGTCTACCGATTACTACGGATGCCAATCCCACAGAGGTACAGGGTGAATTCCTGATTCGGAATGCCAAACGGGAAGGTCTGGTTTTGGGATTGTTGAATGTAGATACGGGTATTTGTGACCTTGAATCGATTCGGATTACCAAGAGCGCAGACCGAGCTACCGCTGAACCAGGAGATACTATCATCTACCGCCTCTCTTTGCGCAATCTAGCCCGTAGTGCTGTGGTTGACATTGTAGTGACTGACGACTTACCCCTAGGATTCACATTGGTTGAAGATTCTGTCCGGGGCGAGTTACAGCAAGAATCAATGGAGATTGAAACCACACGAGATGGGGCAAGAATTACTTTCAGGGTAGCAGAGCCAATTCCAGAAGGTGGAGTATTGAACATTGCTTATGGGGTGCAAGTCACCCCAGATGGCATCCGGGGTGACGGGGAGAACTCAGCAATTGTTGCTGCGGAACGGGATGACAACGGCTGGGATATCAAAGATGGTCCAGTGGTTCATCGAGTACGAATTGATCCCGGCATTATTTCCGATTGCGGCACTTTACTAGGTCGAGTATTTGTAGACAAAAACTTTGATGGTCATCAGCAACCAGGAGAACCGGGCGTTCCTAATGCGGTGATCTTTATGGAAAACGGTAACCGAATTACCACTGATGCCAATGGTCTGTTCTCGGTTAAGAACGTTCTACCGGGATACCACACTGGAGCTTTAGACCTGACTAGCCTTCCAGGTTACACCCTAGCTCCCAATACCCATTTCAATGAGGGCAACAGCCAATCCCGACTCGTGCGTTTAGAACCTGGTGGTATGGCACGCATGAACTTTGCAGTCACTCCGACCTTCAACGAAGAGGATCAGCAATGAAATTAACTAACAATTATAACACATCTTGTAAACTACAGCTAATGGGAGCGATCGCTGGTAGCGTCACCATGGTGCTGTATCCTGCGATCGCTGAAGCTGAATCAACCCAAGCAGCAGAGGATAAATTACCAGTCATTGACCTGAAGCCAAGTCAACTACCTAGCCTTGATCTCAAACAAGAACCGATCCTCAGCTTCAATCCCGGTCTGGTTCCCTCCCTAAACCAAAATGAGCAATCAACAACAATTGCTCTGAGACAGTCTTCCAGTTTTAACATCAACGATGGACAATTTCCTAGGTTTGATGTGAGGTCAGATCAAGTCCCTAGACTGAACTTGAAACGAGAACCTATCGTTAGTTTCAACTCGACTCTGACTCCCTCACCAATCCAACAGACAGAGCCATCCTCAGACATCGCCCTTGCACCTGTAGTGGACTTGAGTACAAGTCGGCTACCTAGTTTTGACCTACTGCCTGGTCAACTACCTCAGCTAAATTCACCAAAAGCTCTACTTGCTAATCTAGACCTGAAACAACAGCAAAGGGTTAGTCTCAATCGTGTTAATACTGAAGCTAGACAAACTATACCGATCGCAGCAACTAGCTCAGATACTGAAATTACAATCGCACCTGATATCGATATCCAAGTCGGAGACTTACCTGAGTTTGCGGTTAATGGTGAATTACCTAACTTAGATTTAAGTAACGCTCAATTAGACCACCTTCAACTGCGTACGCAACAAACTGTTAGTCTCAATCCTACGGTTAATAATGAAGCTAGACAAACTATACCGATTCCAGAAACTCAGTTAGACCAAGAGATTGCTTATGCACCTGATATCGATATCCAAGTCGGAGACTTACCTGAGTTTGCGGTTAATGGTGAATTACCTAACTTAGATTTAAGTAACGATAAATTAGACAACCTTCAACTGCGTACGCAGCAAACCGTTAGTCTCAATCGTGTTAATACTGAAGCTAGACAAACTATACCGTACCCAGAAACTCAGTTAGACCAAGACATTGCTTATGCACCTGATATTGATATCCAAGTTGGAGACTTACCTGAGTTTACTGTTAATGGTGAGCAATTCCCTAACCTAGATTTAACTAACGATAAATTAGACAACCTTCAACTGCGTACGCAGCAAACCGTTAGTCTCAATCGTGTTAATACTGAAGCTAGACAAACTATACCGTACCCAGAAACTCAGTCAAATCAAGAGATTGCTTACGCACCTGATATTGATATCCAAGTTGGAGACTTACCTGAGTTTGCTGTTAATGGTGAGCAATTCCCTAACCTAGATTTAACTAACGATAAATTAGACAACCTTCAACTGCGTACGCAGCAAACCGTTAGTCTCAATCGTGTTAATACTGAAGCTAGACAAACTATACCGTACCCAGAAACTCAGTTAGACCAAGACATTGCTTATGCACCTGATATTGATATCCAAGTTGGAGACTTACCTGAGTTTACTGTTAATGGTGAGCAATTCCCTAACCTAGATTTAACTAACGATAAATTAGACAATCTGGAGTTGCCATCCCAGCAAAGCATTAGTCTCAATCGTGTTAATCCTGAAGGTAGACAAACTATACCGTACCCAGAAACTCAGTCATATCAAGAGATTGCTTACGCACCTGATATTGATATCCAAGTTGGAGACTTACCTGAGTTTGCTGTTAATAGTGAATTACCTAACCTAGATTTAAATCAAGCTCAATTAGACAAGCTGGAGGTGCGTTCGCGTAGCGTGACCTACGGTCAATCGCAACAAACCGTTAGTTTCAATCCTACTGTTAATCCTGAACCAATCCAGCAGATAGAAGCATCACCAGAAGTAATTGAACCGAGTCAAGAGCAACTAATCAGCTTTAACCTAAGACAGGAGCAACTAGCAAGCTTTGACCTAACACAGGAACAACTCTTAAGCCTGGATTTGACACAGCGGGCATCACTTAACCTTGACCTAAAACCAGTTGAACTTCCAACCATTGCTTTTGCAGAATTGGGAGAAGAGTACCAAGACACTCTCGAAATCGCCAACTACTGGATACGGCAAAGAAGACGCAACCGCCGACAAAGACGCCAACAACCCAGAAGAGAATCGACTCCATCTTCTAGCTCTAAACCCAAATCATCCTATTTAAAAGTACTTGCCCCTACTTCGGATAAGGTATTAGATATTCCAGCAACTAGTATTATTTTACAATATGCTTTGGGAGCTGAGGTGGAACTTCGGGTCAATGGCAAACTGGTAGACCCCTCCTTCATTGGACGCACAGAAACAGATACACTAACTAATCTTATAACTCGGACTTGGTATGGTATTGTCCTTAGGGAAGGGGAAAACACGATCACTGCCACTATCGATGGGTCAGATAACGTAATTTCTATACCGGTACAAGTAAGGGGAACACCCGATAAACTGGTTGTGGAAACGCGCGAGGCTCGTATCCCAGCGGATGGACGTTCTCTAGCAACGGTTCAGGGTCGGTTATTGGATAAATTCGGTAATGTCTCTCACCGCGATACCATTGTTACCTTATACGCCAGTGACGGTGAGTTCGTTGGTGTAGACCAAAACCCAGACCACCCGGGATTTCAGGTAGAAGCTCGAAAGGGGCAATTTACTACTGAACTGCGCTCAGGCTTAGACGCTAAAACCATTCGGATTAGTGCTGCTACTAGTGATTTAGAAGCCTTTACCCAAATGCAGTTTGACACTGCACTGCGCCCGAGTTTAATCACCGGTGTGATCGATATGCGTTTGGGAACTGAAGGGACAGACTTTTTCAAGAGCTTTCGGGACTTTTTACCAGAAGATGAAGATGATGACACTAAATTTGACATCCGATCCGCTGCTTTCTTCACCGGAAGCCTTGGGAATTGGTTAATCACTGGGTCATTTAATACTGACCATGCTTTGAACAAAGGCTGTGATTGTAATGACAGTAATCGGTTATTTCGCGAGTACCAATCCTCTGAACAAGACTATCCCGTTTACGGTGATAGTTCGACAGTGGATGTAACCACTCCTTCTATAGATAATCTCTATCTGAGGCTAGAACGCTCTGGTACAAAAGTAGGAATAGAAGCGGACTATTTGATGTGGGGGGATTACAACACTGACGAGTTTTCTAGACGCTCTCAGCTATTTACCTCCACGAGGCGCAAACTCCACGGCTTCAAGACTAACTACAACTTTGGTAAGTTTCAAATTACTGGATTGTTCGCCAATAACGTGGAAGGCTTCCAGCGGGATACGATTGCCCCTGATGGTACTAGTGGTTTTTACTTTCTTTCCCGGCGACTATTGGTTGCTGGTTCAGAAGAGGTTTACATCGAGTTAGAAGAACTACAGCGACCTGGTACTGTAATTAAACGAGAACGTCTCAGTCGGGTCAGTGACTATGAAATTGACTATGACCGTGGCACTTTATTGTTCAACCAACCAATGTTACGTACTGACTTGGATCAGGAAGGACGAGTCTTAGTGCGACGGATTGTTGTTACCTATCAATTTGATGGGGATAGCGAAGATACTAATATTTACGCAGGTCGGTTTCAATACAACTTCTCTCGGGAACTTAATCAAGAGAGTTGGCTCGGCGCTAGCTATCTGCGGGAAAATCAGGGAGCTAGAGACTTTGAACTTTATGGTGTGGATGCTTTGTTCTCCTTCGGGGAGGATGTTCAATTAATCACAGAATACGCTCACTCTACCAATGATTCTGACGAATTAGGCTTAGTAAGCGGTTCAGCCTACCGCGTCCAACTAGACGGTAAATTTGGTGATGGTTTCTCCGGTAAGGCTTATTTGCGCTCCACTGAAACTGGCTTTGCCAATAACGCTACCGTTAGCTTTGTTCCTGGTCAAACCCGTTATGGTGCTCAGTTTCTGGCCAAACTGACTGATACGACTAATTTTCGGGTACAGGTAGACCGGGAAACTAACCGAGGTATAGCCCCCCGAGTTGTTACTAGCTTTGGTGATTTATTCGACCCCCGTACTGAACCCCAGGCTGGTAATCGAGTGGATAATTCCCTGACTACTGTAATTGCAGGGATTAAGCAACGTATTGGTCCGGGTAGCCTCCAACTCGACTGGGTGTTTCGCGATCGCGAAGACCGTAAAGATGACTCTAGAAGTCGTACATCCAATCAGTTGCGATCGCGTTTTAAAATGCCCTTAACTGATAACCTCACTTTCCAGGCTCTCAATGAACTAACTCTATCCAGCGAAACCGATTCAGTGTATTCAGACCGGACTGCGATCGGATTAGACTGGCGAGTATATCCAGGAATTACCATCAATATCGGACAACAATGGTTTACCCGAGGGCAATTTGAGGGCAAGCAAATTACCCATCTTGGTGTTAGTGGCGATTACAATCTTGGCTCTGATACCACCATCTCTGGACGTTACTCTATTGTCGGGGGATTAGATCAGATGACCGGTCAGGGCGCTATCGGATTGAAGCACGGCTGGACGATTTTCCCTGGCATGCGACTAAACCTTGCTTATGAGCGGGTATTAGGTAACTTCCTTGGAGAAAACGCTGCTGCTGATCAGTTCAGTCAACCTTACGCTTTTGGTCAAGGAGCCTCTGCCCTTGGATTTGAGAGTGGAGAAAGCTACAGTATCGGTTTTGAATACACTGACAGTCCCGATTTCAAAGCCAGTTTCAAATGGGAGCATCGTTCTTCTAATCGTGGCAACAACACTGTAATCACTGGTGCGGCTTCTGGTAAATTGTCTCCTGCTATAACTGCTTTGTTTAGTTATCGACAGGCGAATGGTGCTAATCAACGACTTAGGAGCCGATTAGGAAATTCGATCAATCTCAGGGTAGGTGTTGCTTACCGCAATCCCGAGAGCGATAACTTTAACGCTTTAATGCGCTATGAATTTCGCCAGAATCCCGCTACTATTCCCGACACGATTTTATTGGGCAGTGGTAGTGGTTATAACGAACATCTATTTTCCGGCGAAATGATATATGCTCCCAACTGGCGATGGGAATTCTACGGTAAATATGCTTTGCGTTATAGTAAATCCTATTTATCCAATGATTTAATCGGAGATAGCACCATTCATCTCGGTCAACTCAGAGCATCCTATCGTTTAGGCTACAACTGGGATATAGTCGGTGAAGGTCGCTTTATCTCTCAACCTTCAGCAGACTACTTTGAAAATGGCTTCCTGATTGAAACTGGCTACTACCTGAGTCCGAGTCTGCGCCTTGCGGCTGGATACGCTTTTGGTAATATTGACGACTACGACTTCCGTGGCTCTCGTTCCGCCAGTGGTCCGTATTTAGGACTTACTGTCAAACTTGATGGGCTGATTGGTAATCTATTTGGCGGCTTTGGCAATCAAAAGGTAGCACCACCCCAGCAGCAGGAATCTCAAACTGAATCCATTGTTGAAGATAACCAAAACCAAGACAATCCCAAGAAAACTAACCAACCTGTGGTTGAAGAAGGGCTAGAAGACAACAGCAAACCCCTTTCTAACGACAAATCCGAAGACGACAACACACAAGCAATAAGAATAGAAAAAAATAGTGTGTTCCGGTAATTGATGATTGGTGATTTGAGTATAACAACCAATTAATGAGTTTTTTACTATTATTAATTACCAGAAATATCTAGTTTATCTTTAACTATAAATGGTGTCAGACCATAAACCAGTAAAAAATTACTATTTATCAGTATATTAATCCTTAAAAGTAAGCAGCTATGAATCCAAATAGAATTACTTCGGATTTAAAGTCAGAAGTCTACCTCAAACTCTCAAAAAAAAATCCTTACTATTCTAGTTTAATTTCAGGTTGTATTAATAAAAAAGAAAACCCTAGACTTATCAAAACAAACCAGTATATACCTAGTTTATTATCAACCCTAGACTCAAAAGAGTTCATCCATACTGTTACCGTTTGCCTTTTGCCTTTTGCCTTTTGCCTTTTGCCTTTTGCCTTGATTAAGCCAGCCCTAGCCCAACCAAAACCATCACCCCTAAAAGTAGTCGTCAATAGCAACCAAGATGGTTCAGTAAAACCAGACAATAACTTAACCCTGAGGGAAGCTATTAACCTGATCAACGGCACATTAACCCTAGACCAACTTAGTCCCACAGAAAAAGCTCAAGTAGAATCCCTAAGTTCCCCAGCACGGTCAAAAATAGAGTTTAATTTACCTGGCCAGCAAACCACTATTCGTTTGGTAGAACACTTGCCGCCCATCGCGACTGCTGGAGTAATCGTAGATGGCACTACCCAACCTGGCTATAACCGAGATCAATCAGCTACTGCTGAGATTGAAATCCCGATTCCATTGGTGGCAATTACTCCAGCGGAAACAGTAGAAATTTTTCAAGGTTTGACAATTATTAATGATGATGTTATTATAAAAGGTTTAAGTATATATGGATTTAACGGTGAGCACCAAGCAACTGTCATCTCAACACCAGCAGACATATTGATTTCCCATCGGCTGCCACCCGACTACGACAGTAAATTTTACAAGAGTCAGTTTGCTGCCGACAAACCTCCCCAATCGGTGATTATAGAAAACACTTGGCTAGGTATACCCCCCGATGAGAGTATGCCATCAACCATGTCAGCTTTTGGGGTATGGGTGTTTAACGGGACAGGAGTTACGATCCGGCGTAATCGAATTGCTTATCACGACGGTAGCGGGATTATTACCTCCAAGCAGGCGAGGGATCTAACGATTACCGAGAATATCATCGTTGGTAACGGGATGGCTGGGATGCCAGATGCTATTCGTCTAGATGGTACTATCGACAACACCACTATTGACTCTAACTTAATTTGCGGCAACGACGGCAGCGCTGTGTACCTATTTAAACCTATGGGTGCTGTCAGCATTCGGAATAACCAAATTAAGTATAATGGACACCGTTTACGTCGGGCTGCCATATATTTGATGGGAGATGACCATCAAGTCATTGGTAACCAAATCACTCACCAAGCAGGACCAGGAGTGGTGGTTGCTGCTTATCCAGAAAGCGATCGCAATATCATCCAAGATAATCAATTTGCGGCTCTAGAAGGGCTGAGCATTGACCTAGTAACTAGAAACCACACCGGAGCAAGGCATTATCAAGTGGGTGATGGACCAAACCCCAAGCGAGACTCTCCTAACCGTAGGCGAGACACTGGCAATAATGCTGTGAATACACCTCGGTGGTTAGCGGTAGAGTTTTTTCAACGGGATGGTCAGGTCAGTTTGGATGGGTTAGCTGACCCTGGTTCTGAGGTAGATATCTATGTTGTAGACCAGGTTTCCCCAAAAACCCCTGGTTATGGTGCCTTGAGCAAAAAGATTGCTACAGCCGAAGCAGATCAAGAAGGGAAGTTTGGGATTAGTCTTAGTAATGTCCAGCCTGGGGATTACTTGAGTGCGATCGCAACTCACCCAGACTACGGTACCTCGGAACCAGCTGTGACTGTGGTAGTGCGTTCTCTTGATGATCCAGGGAATAGTATCGAGACCCGGTCAGCAACAACTCTACCGAACACAGCAAAGCCCCAGTGTACCAGCCGTCCAGTGGCCAGGGTTCCGGTACAACCACAGTCCCCACAAATACCTGAACCGATACTTTTTAGCTACCAAAGTCTACCAAGATAGACCAAGGCTCGCCAATGCAAGATGCCATAGCATCCAGGGGGTATCTCCCAAAGCTCTCGGGAATATCCCGCGAGCGCCATAAAAATGTCAAAAAAGTTTAACACCGGGATGTAACCGCAACTATTAAAGCCTTGGTTTTCGGCTTTAATTTAAGTTACATAATAATCCCTGTCGGTGTTACCCTAATTTAAGTCTAACAAATAATAAGAGTTTTTGGTAGACTCTGCGACATTTTATCTAGCTGTTTACTAACCCTGAATATCAATGGTCATGAAGGTTTGGACGTTATCTTGATAGAACAGGAGGAAGACTTACAAGTAGAGTAGGATACGGATTTCTATGGATAATCCCCGATCGGAATAGTTTTTGGGAATAGCCTCAAACCCTTGTTCTACAACACTTCAAGTTTGTCTCGCCCTTTGTTATAGTAAACAACTACCTATAAATACACCAGGGGTATCTTGAGTAAAATGGTGTACACCCTCTCAATTAATTAACTAACATACAATCAAGATATACAACCAATGGACTACGTAATTACAAGCAACACCTAACGATCATATACCTTATTGGAAAAACCTTGTGTGAATATTGCTACTTCATCAGTAGACCTTGACCCGAACAACCTATTTCCCTTTGAACTCGATGAGTTCCAAAAACAGGCAATTGAGGCTCTCAATCATAGTCAGTCAGTAGTTGTCTGTGCTCCGACTGGTTCTGGGAAAACCCTGATTGGAGAATATACCATTTATCGTGCTTTGTCTCAAGGGGGACGTGTTTTCTACACCACCCCCCTCAAAGCGCTCTCCAACCAGAAACTAAGGGATTTTCGGGCAAAATTTGGCGCAGACAAAGTCGGTCTAGTTACCGGTGATTCCTCGGTCAACCGGGAAGCTTCTGTCTTAGTGATGACTACGGAAATCTTCCGTAATATGCTCTATGGTACCCCAATTGGTCAAGTGGGAGCCTCTATGCTAGGGGTTGAGGCGGTCATCCTAGACGAATGTCACTACATGAATGACCGACAACGAGGCACGGTTTGGGAAGAATCAATTATCTATTGTCCGCCAGATATCCAAATTGTTGCCCTCTCTGCCACTGTTGCCAATTCTGACCAGCTGACCGACTGGCTCAATCAAGTTCATGGCTCCACTCAGCTAATTTACTCTGACTTCCGACCTGTTCCCCTAGAGTTTTACTTTGCCCATCCCAAGGGAATTGTCTCCCTGCTGAATGACGACCAAACCAAGATTAACAACTCCCTCAAAACCAGGCGTCCTAAAAGCAAGGACAAACATGGACGTCCGGAGGGCCCCAGCATTAGCTCTGTGGTGAGCAAACTAAAAAAACGGGAGATGTTACCAGCTATTTACTTTATCTTTAGCCGCCGAGGCTGTGATAAGGCAGTAGATGAGATGGGTCCAATATCCCTGGTCAATGAACAAGAAGCAGCTCGACTCAAGAAACGGATTGATGAATTTATCACTAAGAATCCAGAAGCAGCTCGAACCAAACAAATTGACCCCCTCTACCGAGGTATAGCTGCCCATCATGCTGGAATTTTACCTGCTTGGAAAGGTCTAGTAGAAGAACTATTCCAACAAGGACTAGTGAAGGTGGTATTTGCGACAGAAACCCTAGCAGCAGGAATTAATATGCCTGCTCGTACCACGGTTATTTCCAGTCTATCTAAGCGTACTGACCGAGGACACCGGCTACTCACTGCCTCTGAATTTTTGCAGATGGCTGGACGAGCAGGACGGCGAGGGATGGATACCAATGGCTATGTGGTGACCGTGCAAACCCCCTTTGAAGGGGCTAAGGAGGCGGCTTATCTAGCAACTGCTGGTGCTGATCCCCTAGTTAGTCAGTTTACCCCTACCTATGGTATGGTACTGAATTTGTTGCAAACTCACTCTCTGCCTCAAGCCAAGGAGTTAGTTGAACGCAGCTTTGCTCAGTACCTAGCTACTTTGTACCTAAAACCTCAACAACAGGCAATTACTGAACTGACTGCGGAACTGACCAGAATTGATTTTCAACTGGCACCGGTAGATGTGGCAGTAATGGAAGGCTATCAAAAACTGAAGGAACACCTGAAAGTAGAGCGCCGCATTCTTAAAGACCTGCAACACCAAGCAGAGGTATCTGTTTCTAAAGCCGTATCCCAAGTGTTACAACAGGTGGAATCGGGAGCCATTCTCTATCTCAAGGGCAAGCATGTGCCAGTGTCTTCTCCTGTTCCAGCTGTTTTAGTGTCTAAACAAAAGGGTTCCGGTCAATTCCCCTATCTGGTGTGCTTAAGTGCTGCTAACCGATGGTATGTGGCAACAACTGCTGATGTGATGGGGTTAGATGGCTTTCCTGAAGTGGCCGATGACCAAGTATCCAATGGCTCTACGGAAGATTACTCAACCGGCTCAACTCAAGGTGAATCCTCTGACATTATCACTCTTCGATACCTTGATATTGGAACTCTCCAGCCTCTAGAGGGACTTGAGATTAAGCCAGGTCAAGTCAAAGGCGGAAATGAAGATACTGAAGCCTTGGCTAACCAAGTCCCCACTATTGCTCAACTCTGGGTTGCTCCAGAAGTGAGGGAGCAACAAGGTGTTGTTGCTGATCTAGAGGGTCAAATGGAAACCCATGCTCTTCGTCAGTGGGGTAATCCCTCTCAACTGATCAAACGCCACAAAAAACGGTTGTTTTTGCAGGAGCAAATTAACCAACGTCAAACTAAATTCCGAGAATACCAGGCTCAGCATTGGCACGAATTTCTGAACCTGATTGAAATTTTAAAGGAATCTGGCTCTTTGGAGGACTTAACTCCCACTGTTCTGGGGCAAGTGGCTGCTTCGGTTCGGGGAGAAAATGAGTTGTGGCTAGCTTTAGCCATGCTGTCGGGAGAATTAGATGACTTAGACCCCCACCAACTGGCAGCAGCTTGCTCTGCTATAGTTACCGAAACCCCTAGACCGGATAGTTGGACAAACTATAAACCAAGTGAGGAAGTGCTAGAAGCATTGGGAAACCTCAGGAGGATTCGGCGTCAAGTATTTCAGCTACAGCGTCGATATCATGTCGCCTTACCGGTTTGGTCAGAGGATAGGTTAATTGGTCTAATAGAACAGTGGTCATTAGGCAAATCCTGGCGGGAGCTATGCGGAAATAGCAGTTTAGATGAAGGGGATGTGGTGCGAATCTTACGTCGAACCTTAGATATATTATCCCAAATTCCCCATGTGTTGCCTCTACCAGAGTCTTTAAAAGCTAATGCGATTCGTGCTGCTCAGTTACTTGACCGCTTTCCGGTTAATGAGCGAGTCAATTGACACTCCCCGCGCCTATTGAAGCGGGGATTCTTCGCTCAACGATTCGACTTGCTGAACCTGGCCGGAACCAAGAACAGTAGAGGTTAAATCTCCCGAAGTGTTCGGATCGATGATCCAGGTTCCGGTGTGCCCCACCGTACCCAAGGCTTTTTTCAGGATGTTGACTGCGGCGTTGTGGTCTCGGTCTAATTTACAACCACATTTGCAGACGTGAGTCCTAGTTGATAGCGACTTCTTGACTACCTCGCCGCATTCTGAGCAATTTTGACTCGTATAGGCAGGATTCACTGCAACCGTGACTCTACCAAACTTCTTGCCAAAATGCTCTAACCATTTCCTAAACTGATACCAACCTGCATCGTTAATAGCTGAGGGGGCGACGAAATAAGCTAAAACGCAGACTCTATAAGTAATCTAGCCCTTAGACCTCGTTGATAATACTTTCGCTTATTAGGATTTAATTTCATTAATTCGGTTACTAATTCTAGACAAACATCCTTGATTGCTGATTCTCGACTACGATCTCCAAGATAAAATCCAACAATTTCTTTAGTTTCTTGTTCGCGTAGCGTGGCCAACGGCCATCGTTCGCGTAGCGTGGCCAACGGCCAATGGCCAACCAAATCCATTGTTTATTATCTTTTTTTGTCTTGATGCAGTCGCTCATGGTTTGAAGTTACCGTAAGACAGGCTCGCCTTAATCAATGGAGGCGCGCTTTCCGCTTGAAGAATTAAATTACGGGGTCGCGCCTCAAGTTTTAACCCTTTTTTGCATAACCTACCAACCATAAAGGCTCAACGTAATCAGGTTTCGTCTCCGGGGGAACCCCCAAGACCGCGCTGCATCGCTTTAACAAAAGACCACATTTCATCACATTCAGCGGTGCGACCCCGGTCGGGAAACCCGACCTAGGGAACGCGCACCAAGAGAATGGACATCTTACATGCACGGTTTTTCTGAAACCTTTATTTTTCGGGGGGTTTCCGCATATTTCTTATTAACATAATTCTGGAGCCATGTTTTTGAAACTCCAACTGTTCGAGCAATACCGGCTTGCATATATTTTCTCAAGTAATAGGTAATCGATTCTCTTTTTGATCGACAAGGATATCGTTTTTTTTGTCGGATTTTTTACAAACTGTCTCTTACAGTTTTTGCGGTGCGACCCCGGTCGGGTTCCCCGAAAAGCGTGAATGCGCACCAAGAGAAACAGAGATATTTTTGCTTTTTATTATGAGTGCTTCCATGTCTTGATGCAGTCGCTCATGGGGGAAACCACGCCAGTTGCTCATGGGGGGAACCCCCAAGACCGCACTGGCTCCCCAAGACCGTAATGGTGCGTTTGACCCGTAATTAAATTCGCCACGGGTCGCACCTCTGCATCGCTTTTTCACTGTTCGCTCACAATTGCAGTAAGGGCAATTGGGTCGCGTTATTAAATCTGAGACTGTATTCATTCTTACGATGGTGTATTGATAACTTGATAACGTTTTTTATAACAAAAGTTTAGCAGTTTTTTAAAGATTTTTTAATTAAGATTTATTATTTAAACAATAAAAGCTACTAATTAATGATATCAAAATTACTATTTTTACATAAAAAAATGCATTATTTAAGGTCAATATAATATTCTATCACTACTTATTTATCACTACCGGACTGCTTACCACAATAAGTGCATTATCTCCCCCATTTTTCAAGTAAGTACTCCCTAACTTCATAACCAGCTAGTTCCCCTTGCTGGTACTCAGTGCCATTGATTTCAGGATTTTGCATCTTTTGGGTGTCAAACTTGACTTTTTCGACCCAAATCTCATTGACAGGACAAAATTTAATTAGTCGTTTTACCCAAGTTTCAATAGTCAACACCCTGTGCTCTAGGCTAGGTGAAAGCCATCCCTCTGGACATCTACGGTTAAGAAATCGTGGCTTTCTGTATCGGGTATGACGGTTACGTCTTCCACGTCTTGCAGCTCTTCTAGACTCTAGTTTTTTCTTGATTAATCCTCCTCTGTGTTCTAATTCCATACCCTAAATAACTTGGTTGTTTTGAACTAGGGCAAATCCAGTTACCTTACTACCAGGGTCAATCTTTATTTGACAAGATGAGATAACTGGATTATCGTTCGCGCAGCGTCGGCTTTGCCGAATCGCAGTCTTTAAGATGATCGTGAAAGGATACATCCTGAAAACCGCAGCTTTACCTTTGTCTAACAACCGGCGTGCTTTCTTCGGGTAAATTGGGTTTAGTGGTTGTTTGTTTGTGTCAATAACAAATACATAATTTGGCATTTTTAGTGCATCTCAATTTGGTAATGTGTTCCGGACTTCGTCCCGCTACGCGAACGACAATGTTATAATGGCTTGTTAGGCTAACCACACATTTTGCCTTTCCTTAGTAGCTAGCGATAGAGCCGGGAGCTGGAGGTCACCCCCGGGGATCCTGACCAAACCAACGTAGGAAATCAATCCTGAGTCTGCATCTTCGCGGTTGTAATCCGGGAAATTGCCGGGAATTACCAGGCTTTAACGAAGAGGCACCTTGATTTAACCGACTAACTAATATACTATAATTTGTGGCTGTCGTGCCCGATAAATTGGGATGCCATTAGGCTGACTGGTTTAATCTTCAAGATTAATGAGGCTGGTTATGTCAACGAAAATTTCAGCAGTCCAAAAAACAACTATATCCAAGCCGTGAAGCTATCTATCTACCACACCCCGGAAGAAACTCCCACAGACACCTTGCCAGACTGTGCGATCGCAATTGATGTCCTGCGAGCCACGACTACCATGGCTACAGCTTTGAATGCTGGTGCTGAAGCCGTTCAAGTGTTCAGTGATATTGACCAGTTAATGGAAATCAGTGAACAATGGCCCACTGACAAACGGCTAAGAGCTGGGGAAAGGGGTGGTAAAATGGTAGAGGGCTGTGATCTGGGTAACTCGCCCTTGATTTGCACACCTGAGCGAGTACAGGGCAGGAGACTATTCATCAGTACCACCAACGGTACCCGTGCCTTACAGCGTGTCCAAAATTCCCCGGTAGTCCTAGCCGCCGCCTTAGTGAATCGTGTGGCAGCGGTGGAGTATTTACTGACCCACAAACCAGATAGTATTTGGCTAGTGGGGTCAGGTTGGGAAGGAGCCTACTCCCTAGAAGACACGGTTTGTGCTGGGGCGATTAGTCAAAGACTTATGGAAGAAACCGGAGACTCAGTGGATGACATTGCTGGTAATGATGAAGTAATTGGTGCGATCGCACTTTACTCCCAGTGGCAAGATAAATTACTAGAGATGTTCTATCACGCTAGTCACGGAAAACGCCTGCTGCGGCTGAATGGTCATGAAGATTTAAAGTATTGCGCTCAAACTGATGTATTAGACGCTTTACCGATTCAGAAAGAACCAGGAGTTTTGGTTAAAAACCCAGTTAACAGGTAAAATCTAGCAGATAACGAGAGCTTTTTTCTGTTTTAATTTGGGTACGGCATTATTTTTGATTTTTCAGCTAACCTCTAATGTGTTGGAATTTAATGTTTTGGCATGAGCTCACCAGAATTTAATTCTCTTAGCGAATTTTTTCAAGGACTAAGTGAACAAGACTTAGCTCAACGATTAGGAGTAGCACCAGCAACACTCCAAGAATTAAGAGATCAACCTGATTTTAAGCAGTGGAGTCAGGATAAAGACCCAGAATCAGTTTCGTGGCGATATCAGAAGGATAAGCAACGCTATATAGCAAACTTATCCTTTGGATAAGTTTGGTTTACTTTGTCATGGTTTGTTTTGATTAATAATTTATAGTTTCGTCGAATCTACCAGTAACGCTAATCAACACTAAAACTGCTTCAAAAAGCGCAGATCACTGTTGTACAAGCGACGAATATCATCAATCTGGTGCAGCACCATGGCAAAACGTTCTACTCCAAAACCAGCAGCAAAACCTGTATAAATTTCAGGATCATAGCCTACAGCCTTGAGTACATTGGGGTCAACCATCCCGCAACCCATCACTTCTAACCATTTCCCCTTCCACTGCACATCCACCTCTGCTGAAGGTTCAGTGAAAGGAAAATAACTGGCACGGAAACGCACTTCTAACTCTTCCCCAAACATTGCCTCCAAAAATTCCCTAAGGGTACCTTTGAGGTCGGTAAAGGTTATCCCTTCATCCACTGCCAACAGTTCTATCTGATGGAACACTGCCGAGTGGGTAGCATCTACCGTATCCCGTCGATAAACTCGACCAGGTGCCACAATCCGAATCGGTGGCTCATGGTTTTCCATGTAGCGAATCTGTACCGAAGAGGTATGGGTACGCAGCAAATTACCATCCGGCAAGTAGAAGGTATCTTGCATATCCCGCGCCGGATGGTCAGGGGGAGTATTAAGGGCCTCAAAGTTATAGTAATCTGTCTCCATCTCTGGGCCAGTAGCAATGGTGTAGCCTAAACCAACAAAAATATCTAATGCCCGATCAATGGTGCTATTGAGAGGGTGAATGCGACCTTGGGGACGATATACCCCTGGCATAGTCACATCCAGGGTTTCTGAGCGCAATTTTGCCTGAATTTCAGCTGCTTTCAGGTCTTGGAGCCTCTGCTCTAGGTTATGCTGGAGGGTTTCTTTGACAACATTTGCGATCGCACCAATCTTAGGTCGGTCTGCTGGTGCTAACTTACCCATTCCCCGCAATATCTGAGACAGTTGCCCTTTCTTGCCTAGGTAATTAATGCGCAACTGTTCCAATTGTTCCAAGGTATCAGTAGAAGCGATCGCAATGGTTGCTTCTTCTTTGAGTGTAGCTAGTTGGGTCTCAATCTCGTTGAGGCTTGTCATCAGTAATTTTAGGTTAGTAAGAGAAGAACCGGAAACCCCTGTCATTTATGCAGGACTGTTTCATTTTACTGAAAAAATGGTCAGGTGAGTGGGGTAGATGGTCTTAGAATATATCAATTTCAGATTAGAATCGAACAGCGACTTTTATCTTTAGCTGTAGCCTCATATCCTATGAAATTGCTGATCAGCAACGATGATGGTATCTTCGCCCTTGGTGTACGTACCCTTGCCAACACCCTCGCTGAAGCGGGGCACAATGTTACCGTAGTATGTCCTGACCGAGAGCGCTCAGCAACTGGTCACGGTTTGACCCTTCATGAGCCCATCCGTGCTGAAGTTATAGATAACATCTTCCATCCCAAGGTTACTGCTTGGTCTTGTTCTGGAACCCCTTCAGACTGTGTAAAGCTGGCTTTGTGGGCATTAATGGATAGCGCACCAGATTTAGTGCTTTCTGGGATTAACCATGGTTCTAACCTGGGTACTGATGTCCTCTACTCTGGCACTGTCTCAGCCGCTATGGAAGGGTTAATCGGAGGGATTCCCAGCATTGCCTTCAGTCTAGCCACCTACACCTCAAAGGAGTTTCAAGTAGCGGCTTCATTTGCGAAAACTCTCCTAAATCAGCTGTCAGAGCAACCTTTACCAAAAACAACATTGCTCAATGTCAACGTGCCACCTGTTAAGGTCTCAGACATAGCTGGTATTGCTATAACCCGTCAAGGGGTTCGTCGTTATATCGAGAATTTTGAGAAACGAGTTGATCCCCGAGGTAAAATCTATTACTGGTTAGCTGGTGAAGTTATTGAGGATATTGAACAACCCGATCATATTCACTTACCTCAAGATATCCCTACTGATGTTCAGGCAATTCGCGACAACTACATTAGCATCACCCCTTTGCAATATAACCTCACTGATACTGCTAGGGTGTATCACTTGCAGCAGTTGAAACTGGGTCAAGATGAAGGATGTTCACCCTAGGCTTTCCTTGTAGGGTTTTATCAAGGATAAAAGATGAAGGATTAAGGATAAAGTTTTGGAAAATTTACCTTAATTTATATTGAAAAATGAGTAAATTTACTGCTTTTATACATAAATACAAGTGACCGTTTAATCCTCAAAAATAAGGTAAAAATTACCCATACTGCTACAACTTTAGTCAGCGGATTTCTATAACCATTAAAGCAGGTATTGATGAGATGCTTGGGTTTTTGTAAGACCCGTCGGCGATAGCTGAAGAAAGAAAAAGGTGAAACTAACTAGTCAACTATTTTTTTATGCAAATTTTAACTTTTGAACTTCAATGTTAAGCCTTCAGTCTTTCAACTTCAAGTTTTAGCCTTCAACCACCGCCTCGATAGTACAGTTCAAGAAAACGAAAAAACTTTTCACAGAGTTCTGGATCTCTTGCACCAACTTTTATTTCTTTAGTAATTTCTGCTACAGCCTGTTTCCAGTAGGGACGAATACCTGGGGGGTCACTACGGTTACGATATAGGCGCTTGCTGATGATAGCATCTGCCGCATTCACCAGCTGAAAGACCTGAACAATGTAAGGAATTTTCTCACCACGCAACCCATCCGGATAACCAGTGCCATTCAGCCTCTCTTGGTGGGTACGCACTAAGAATGCAAACTCCTTCAGGAGCGGATACTGGTTACAAATCAGTTCTGAAACTTCAGGATACTCCTTAACTTTTGTCCACTCCTTTTCTGTCAGCGGTCCTGTTTTGAACAGGATATGATCGGGAATGCTAATTTTACCTAAACCGTGGCAATAGCACAAAAAAACCAGCTGACGCATTGCTTCTGGCTCTAAGTTTAACCAGCGTCCAAAATGCATACACATAGTTCGCAGACGATAGCACCTTAAGCCAATGGGTACGTTGCGAGCCAACTGGATTTGTTCAAGGAAATTTAGGATATCGGCGTCCCCAGAACGAAGCATCAAACTTTGAAGTTGGTTTTGGTTTTAACAATTAAATTATCCCTATCTATTAGCTTACAGATGTGAATTTTTTATGAAGCTAATCCATTTGATTAAGTCTTTGTCCCATAGTGGTACTCTTTTAGAAGTAGTTAGAGACGTTAGTAAAATCCACTCCTATAGCAATCCTAAATCATTTGTAAAATCAGCAAAATCTGGGATTATTGCTGGGCAAGGGTTTTAGCGATTCGGCGAGGCCGACGCTATCGCGAACACTTTGGCCAATATATTTCACGAATCATATAGGACTGCTATAGCAAGAAATAAAACTGCAATAATACTACTTATTTAAAAGTAGCTAAATCCCGATTTTGGTTAGTTTTTCATGACCCTGAGTCAGTTTATTGAGTTGCGATCGCATAGTGAACTAACTCAACTAGTTTCTGACGCAATGTCTCTAGTCCAAGACGTTTACTAGCAGAAATAAAAACTCCTTGAGGAAATTCTTCTTTCGCTAACGCTAGGGTATCACTATCTACTTGGTCGATTTTATTAAAAACTACTAAAATCGGTCCTGGTGTAATAGGCATATCCCTCAGAATGCCCATTACAGAACGAATATGACTAGCCCAAGCTGAATGGGATAAATCCACTAAATGCAGCAAAGCATCTGCTTCTGTTACTTCTTCGAGGGTAGCCCGAAATGAATCTACTAAGGGTGGGGGTAACTCGTGAATAAACCCTACTGTATCGATCAATAGCATAGCGCTAGATTTACCCGTTACTGAGTCAATAATAGGTAAGCGTCGGGTAGTGGGATCAAGGGTAGCAAATAACTGGTCAGCGGTATAAACCTCAGCATTGGTTAGGGTATTCAACAGGGTAGATTTGCCGGCATTTGTATAACCAACGACCGCCACTGTCGGAACGTCCTGTTGCTGACGCCGCTGCCTTAACCTTGACCGATGAGCCTGTAATTGGTTTACTTCTTGTTGAAGTCGGGTAATTCGACGCTGAATGGAGCGGCGTTCGGTTTCCAGTTTGGTTTCACCCGGACCACGAGTACCAATACCACCCCCTAACCGGGACATCGCCTGACCCCGACCAGTAAGGCGAGGCAACATATATTCTAGTTGTGCCAGTTCCACCTGCAATTTACCAGCACGGGATTGAGCTCGTTGGGCGAAAATATCGAGAATCACTTCAGTACGGTCTACAACCCGAACACCAATTTGGGATTCTAGGTTGCGAGCTTGTGCTGGTGATAGGTCGCGGTCAAATACTACCAGATTAGCGGCTAGAGTTTGGGTAGTCAGGGCAATTTCCTCTACCTTACCGCTACCAACTACTGTTTGGGGATGGGGATGCGATCGCTTTTGCTGGATTACCCCTAATACTTCTCCACCAGCGGTTTCCACCAACCGCCCAATTTCTGCTAAGCCATCTTCAAATCGCTCTGGGCTGATTTTTTCAGTCATTAATCCTATAATCAGCACCCTATCTTGGTCAACATCGACTTGCTGAGCCACAAATTGCCTTCGAAACTCAGCTTCTAGCTCTTCGACCAATTCCTGGAAATCCTGCTTGGTCAGAATATCCAGACTCATGGGTGATGATACACTCCAATTTAGGAGTTGAGAGTCTACCTGATTGTTTCCTTCTGAGTTACTAGGAGGGAGTAAATGTGCGAGATAGGTTTCTTTGATATAACCTGTTGCTCCACCACCCCGCCTTATCATACCTGAGCCAGTAATCGTAAGTACCACCAATGCATCCAATCGCTGAATTGCCATAGCCGTGAGGGTAGATTCTCTGGGGATTTCTGATTTGAGCTGAGTGGCGATACAGCGAATCCCGCACAATCGTTCAGCACCGTAACGGGGCAATTCCAGGGGAGGAATTTTGGTCTGAGTAGGGGTACCTACAGCCACACGAATCACTTGTCCCCGGCGATTGATGTAGGTGCATAGGGGCTGTTGAATGTCTGTGCTAATGGCTGCAACACGTTGAGCAAACTCCGGCGTAGTCAAGTTATCGCTGGGTAAGCGTTGGTGATACAGCCGTTTTAGTTGCTTGAGCTGGCTAGGCTTAAGACCTTGAAGATTACCGTAGATAGTATCGATAGGCGCTACTGACCAGTAACCTGGTTTCCAAGACTACTTTATCTATTTTAAGACTTACCCAGTGAAACCAAAAATCCGGCTTTTGCCATGGTATAGGGTTATGGGGTGGGTGACCGGTTAACCGGGTGTGGCGAGCAAGGGGTGACAACAAAGCGTTAGGCAACATCAATTACCCACCAAGACCCTTAAAACCCGGTTTCTGGTGATAAATCAAAGCTCCTTGCTTGCATGGCTTTTACCTTTTAGATCAAATCGGGATAATTGCCCACATTTACGATATCCAGAACATTATCTTTCTTCCCCTGCACCCGAAGCTCCCCTGCACCCGAAGCTCCCCTCACCAGGAAGTAGGTTATTCAACCGGATTTGATATTATTGTGCCCTAGCCTACCTGTAAAACTAATACCGATTCACCAGCCCGAATCAAGGTTTTACCGATTGGCACCACCGCTAGACCATTGGTATAAGCAAGATTAATCAAATTACCAGAACTATGACTACCGCTGGCCAGATGAAATTCGTGGTTACCAGCTGCATCTAAACACAGTTGTCCCCACAGATAAGTTTCCCGGCCTCCACCG
Organism: Moorena sp. SIO3B2; assembly: GCF_010692525.1. Taxonomy (NCBI): domain Bacteria; kingdom Bacillati; phylum Cyanobacteriota; class Cyanophyceae; order Coleofasciculales; family Coleofasciculaceae; genus Moorena; species Moorena sp. SIO3B2. Next base: position 30,973 of record NZ_JAAHHE010000031.1, on the reverse strand, counting down.
GCATGTAAGTCATTACATGCGATCGCTTTGACAAAAACTGGTTTGGAGACTTCCTCCGGTAAACCAGATAGTTTTAACAGTGCTGGTTTAACAAACCGCCAACAACTGACTAGTGCTGAAACGGGATTCCCAGGTAGACCAAAGTACAGTACTGGACGTTTTAAACACGAGGGAGTACTAGAAAGGTCACTGTCTTCTGGGGAATTAGGCAAGGGGGAGGTAAAAGTAGCAACAGTTAGGGGTTTACCGGGTTTAACCGCAACGGAGTGGATGTGAATCTCTGCTCCGAGCTGGGCTAAGATTTTGTCTACATAGTCATAATCCCCCACTGATACACCGCCAGTAGATAGAACCATATCTGCTTCGGATATAGCGTTTGCGATCGCATTTTTTAGATCGTCTGGCTGATCGCGCACAATCCCCATAGGTATGGGTACTCCCCCCAAGAGGGAGACAAAGGTACCCAAGGCATACTGATTAGAATCCACAATTTGACCAGGTTTTAGGGGTTGGTCAGGGGTTACTAGCTCGTTGCCAGTGGAAAAAATTGCCACCCGAGGACGCCGATACACTGTCAGTTGGTTACACTGAGCTGCAGCTAAGACGGCAATTTCTGGAGCACCAAGCCTAATTCCTGGTTTCATAAGACTGGTTTGGGCTTGGTAAAAAGATGCCCGATGACGGACAAAGGCTTGGGGTTGGGGAGCCTCCAAAATCATCACCTGATTGTCCTGGAGCTTGGTGTTTTCTTGCATCACCACCGTATCAGCTCCTTTTGGCATACAACCTCCAGTAAAAATCCGTGACGCTTGTCCCGGTTTGACTTCACATTGGGGTTGATATCCAGCAGGGATTTCTTCGACAATAGTTAAAACTACTGGTTGTTCGCGATTGCAGGATTGGACATCGCTATAACGCACGGCATACCCATCCATGGCTGAATTATCCCAGTGCGGAAAATCTAAGTTACTGGTCACTGTTGCTGCCAGAATTCTATTAGTAGCAGCGGATAGCTCTACCACCTGTGTTTCCAGCCGTGGGTCAAAGGGTTGAACCAAATTGAGAATGATTGACTCTGCTTCTTGAACTGGTAGCATTGCCTATTAAGTATCAAAGATGAACGATGTAGCACTATTGTATGAAGGACAAAGTGAAGGACTTGCGCTGTGGTGGGCGTGAAATCTTCCCTAATTATCCTCTTAATCAATGGTAGGTTTTAGCTTTCATCGGAAATTTCGATTCTGATTCGTTCATCTTCTGTTCCGACTCTTTCATCCACGAACAACTTTTAGCTTTCATCCCGTGACTAGATCAATTATCGATAGATTACGATTAGGGTTATCCGTAGGCATTGCCAAAACCGTCACCGCTCTGGTTCGGTTATTAAACCTAGGGGCAGCAAGTGTTCTGCCTGGAGCAATTGCCCGTCGTCTCCAGCCTCAAGTCCTGCCGTTACTATTAGCTCAGGTCAGACAAGGTGTCATTCTAATTGTTGGTACTAACGGTAAAACTACCACCTCTTTACTCCTGTGCACTATCCTTGAGAGCCAAGGTTGGCGAGTGGCTCACAATGGCACTGGGGCAAATTTGATTAATGGCTTAGTGACAGCACTCCTAGTTCATACCAATGGCATTGGTCAGTTGGATGCTGATTACGCCCTTTTGGAAGTGGATGAAAATGTGCTGCCCTTGGTATTGCTTGATTGTCAGCCTAAGTTCATTTTGGGCTTAAACCTGTTTCGTGACCAGCTCGATCGTTATGGGGAAGTGGATACGATTAGCCGTCGCTGGCAAAATGCGATCGCTCCGTTACCTCAGGAAACCGTTGTGGTTTTAAACGGGGATGACCCTACCCTGTCTTACCTAGGTCAACAGTTACCCCAGAGAGTCTTTTTCTTTGGGTTAAGTGAGCCAGATCTCTATCTTGATGAAATTCCCCATGCGGTTGACTCAATTTACTGCCCCAGTTGTGGACATCCCCTGGACTATGAGGGTGTTTATCTGTCCCATCTAGGAGACTATCACTGTCCTCAATGTGGCTTTAGTAAACCTCAACTCGCAGTCAATAGTAGCCAGTGGCCACAAATATTAATTGGTATCTATAACAAATACAATACATTGGCAGCGGGATTACTAGCCATAGAGATGGGAATTGACCGGGATACCATCTACAACAGTATTAAAACCTTCCGCGCTGCCTTTGGACGAGCAGAAGAATTAGTTGTGGATGGGAAGCAGGTTCGGATTCTGTTATCCAAAAATCCAGTAGGGATGAATGAAACGATTCGAGCTGTTAATGACTTGCAAAAACAAGGTGGAGCATCCACTAAGCTAGTGGTACTCAATGACCGAACCCCTGATGGCACAGATGTGTCTTGGATTTGGGATGTGGATACAGAAAAATTAGTGAACTCAGGGGGAACTGTGGTAGTCAGTGGCGATCGCGTTTATGATATGGCACTCCGTCTAGAATACAGCCAGAATCAAGACCAGAGTCAAGACCAGAATCAAGACCAGAATCAAGACCAGAATCAAGACCAGACTAATTGCGAATTGATTATTAAAGAAGATTTAGCAGAAGCGATCGCTACCGCTTTGGAACAAACTCCAGATCATGAAACCCTTCATATTTTGCCTACTTATTCTGCCATGTTGGAAGTGCGGGGACTTTTGACTGGGCGCAAAATTTTGTAGGTATTTTTAAGGGAGATAATTGGAAAGTTTATTAAGTCCTGACTCATTAAAAATTCTGCCAAAATAAATCTATACCCCCAGTAGGAGCCGATGAAGAAACCATGACTCAAAGTATTGACCCGGTTGTTTTACCTCCTCCTTTCCCAGATCACACCCAACTACCAGAATCAGATGGAAGTTTTGCCAAAAATTTTCATAAACATCCCCAAAGCATCTTACTTACAGATTCCATTGGACCAGTTTTACAGCAAATTCATCCCGATGGACACTATGCCATTGGACAAGACTGTGGTATCTATTGGCGAGAAACTGACCCACCCGAAAAAGGAGCAGAAGCTCCTGACTGGTTTTATGTTCCCAACGTTCCGCCTAAGTTAGATGGTGAAATTCGCCGTTCCTACGTTATATGGCGAGAATATATCGCTCCTTTAATTGCTCTTGAATTTGCCAGTGGGAACGGGGAAGAAGAACGAGACCAAACTCCTCTATCCCGAAGTGAGCAAGGAAAAGTCACTAAACCAGGCAAATTTTGGGTTTATGAGCAGATTATACGCATTGCCTATTACGGCATCTATGAAATCAAAACCGGTAACTTGGAGGTCTATGAATTCCTTAAAGGTTTCTATCACAAAATGAAGCCCAACGAGCGAGGTCATTATCCCATTGAACCATTAGGAATCGAATTGGGATTGTGGCAGGAAACCTATCAAAATCAAAACCAACTCTGGTTAAGGTGGTGGGATAACCAAGGTAATCTATTGCTGATTGGTAATGAGCGGGCTGAAGTGGAACATGCACGAGCTCAAAAAGCTGAACAGGCAATCTTCGAGGCTGTGCCCCGTTTCCTGAAGATGGGACTAACAGTGGAACAGGTGGCAGAAGCCCTTAGCTTGAGTGTAGAACAGGTACGAGAACAAGTTGAGGGTTGAATAACTGTAAAAAGTCATGAGCATTATTAAACAAACCACCGAATGGTTAGAAACCAACTGGGTTAATCCCGCCTATGGAGGTTTGCTTTTAGCAGGTATTGCCATCTGTTTCTTTGGCGCTGCCACCAATACAATGGCAGGATGGCTCTATGTGATCAGTGCGATTATTTTTGCCCTACTGGTAATTGCCGTTATCTTGCCAGTGCGATCGCTTAACCATCTATCAGTACGCCGACGTCCGATCTCACCGGTCAGTGTGGGAGACCAGTTAACCATTGAACTAGAAATCGAAAACCCCACCCTCGGACCTCAAAGCCTATTACAAATTCAGGATATGCTCCCACCAGAACTCGGAGCAATGACCAAAACACCAGTAGCTAGCATTCCAGCCCAAAGTGTCCATCGCTGGGTTTATTACCATCCCACCGCCAAACGAGGAGTCTATCGGTGGCACCAGGTACAATTGAGAACTGCCACACCCTTGGGATTATTTTGGTGCCGTCGCCGTCGATATGTTAGCGCTAGGGCAGTAGTTTATCCCACTGTACTTCCCCTTACTCGCTGTCCCCTAGTGGATGAAATTGGTAAAGAGGACAGTATGCAAGTCCAAAGCGATCGCAAATCTCAATCACTTAGCCAAGACCTTACCAAAGCACTACGACCTTACCGAGTTGGTGACCCTACCCGTCTGATTCACTGGCGCACCAGTGCTCGTTACGGTGAATTACTGGTACGGGAGTTAGAAGTATTGACTGGTTCTCAAGAAATTATCATCTGCCTCGATAGCTCCAGTCAATGGCATCCGGAAGACTTTGAACAAGCCGTTATTGCTGCTGCTTCTATTTACTCCTATGCTTGTCGGACTCAGCCAAATGTCAAATTATGGACACCGAGAACAGGGTTATTGCACGGTAACTCAGTAGTGTTAGAAGCCCTTGCTGCCACCCAAGCCGGAGTTGATGGGAAAGCTGAAGAGCAACCCTATTTACCTCCTTATCTACCCTTGATCTGGCTGACTCAAAATCCTGTTAGTCTTAACTCCCTACCCCCTGGAAGTCGTTGCTTACTTTGGCCAAAAGATGTATCCGTGGTAAACCCAGTCCCACAACTCAAACGCAATAGTGTGGGAATTGTAATTAATACGACTGAGCCCCTAAAACCCCAGTTACAGCAACCGATCCCATAGCCAATAAGCTGTGGAACGCAACGAATTATGAACGTATTAATGGTCGTGTTGTTTGCAGTCTGGTCTTCTGATTTAGGGTAAACGATAGGGTTTTGGTATTTATTAGCACCAATTCAACCGATCGAACAATTATCCTAAACATATGTATCGCTATCCCAACGATCAACAAATATCCGATTTACCTGTAAGACAGTACGATACAATTCTAAGAACTCTTTCACAACTCAATTTTACTAAATGACTACATCACCAATAGCTAATCAAGCCAGTGATAGTAAACTGGAGGCGATGCAAAACTTTGCTCAGACTTATGCTCAGCGCACTGACACTTACTTCTGTGTTGACCCAAGCGTAACTGCTGTGGTGATTGAGGGACTTGCCAAACACAAAGAAGAACTCGGTGCTCCCTTATGCCCTTGCCGCCATTATGAAGACAAAGAAGCAGAGGTGAAAGCTACCTTCTGGAATTGCCCTTGTGTGCCCATGCGGGAACGCAAGGAGTGCCACTGTATGTTATTTTTGACTCCGGATAACGATTTTGCCGGTGATAAGCAAGAAATTTCCCTAGACGAAATTAAAGCTGCGCGAGATAGCATGGCATGACAGCCATAGTACTACCTGAAGAATTTTGGCAGGGTGTCGATCAATTTAATCAGCAAGAGTTTTACGCTTGTCACGACACCCTTGAAGCTTTATGGATAGAAGCAGTTGAGCCGCAAAAGCGATTTTATCAAGGTATTTTACAAATATCTGTTGCCTGCTACCACCTAGGTAATCTAAACTGGCGTGGTGCAGTGGTTTTACTCGGTGAAGGGATCGGACGTCTCAGTAACTATCAACCAGACTATGGGGGGATTGATGTCACTGAGCTACTATCTCAAAGTGTTAATCTCCTACAGGCATTGCAAAACTTTGGCTCAGAGCAAGTTGCTGATTTTGTTAGACAGTTAGAGGCGGCTGACAGCAATGATGTTGTAGTTAGTGGTGAAGGGGTTAGGGGTTTTCCAAAACTCAAGGGAGTTGATGGTTAACAACTAATGGTTAACCATTAACTTGTTAACCATTAGTTGTTAGCACATGCTTTGAAAGGATGAGAAACTTTGTTGGTGGCTAGTCGTCAAAACTAAAACACGTGCCTTAGAGCAAAAAGCCCATTTTCATTCCCAAGCTATGGCTGGATTTGCTTAAACTAGTAGGCAGAACAGCTTATTGGTATTCGAGATCAGTCATCACACACAACAGCATGAAGTCCGACCTTAAATATACTAACCGATTAAGGCATAATCTAGGTCTAAGATTATTCTTGCCAGTTACCTTGGTAGGTGCGATCGCATTACCAACTTTCCTGAACAGCCCCCAAGCAAAAGCCCAAAATAAACCATCAGCAGCTGATGGAAGTGCCTTGACGGTTCGCTCTGATGTCCAGGAAGCTAACTCCAAAACTGGCGTAGTCACAGCCCGTGGCAATGTCCAAATTAACTATCCCGCTCGCCAAATACAAGCAACTGCAGCCCAAGCCCAATACTTCAGCCGTGAGCGCCGTCTGGTTCTCAATGGTAATGTTTTTGTGTTGCAGGAGGGCAATAGTATTCAGGGTGAAACCATTACCTATTTGATTGATGAAGGACGCTTTGTAGCCCTGCCTCAACAGAACCAACAGGTAGAATCAATTTACATCGTTACTGACTCAGACAGCACCACATCACCTGCTCCAGGGCTTCCCTAACTACATAAAACACTACCATCAGCCATTATGGCTTAAAAACTAGATCTTAATTGATAGAATAGCCTGCAACCACTTCTGGTCATTTACTGGTCATTGGTCAATTACTAAGGATATAAGGATTATGGACTATTGACTAATGACTGATTCAAGGTGCTATCCGTGAAAATACTATTAGATAATATCCATAAGTCCTATGGCAGGCGCAGTGTTGTCAGTCGCGTTAATCTTTCCGTTGCCCAAGGGGAAGTTGTAGGGTTGCTTGGTCCTAATGGTGCTGGTAAAACTACAACCTTTTACATTGCCACTGGTCTAGAAAAACCCAATCTGGGTACAGTTTGGCTAGATGATCAAGATATCACTGGCATGCCGATCAATCGGCGAGCGCAGCTAGGTATTGGTTATCTGGCTCAGGAAGCGAGTATCTTCCGCCACCTTAGTGTTCGGGACAATATTCAATTAGTCTTAGAACAAACTGGTGTGCCTCGTGGTGAGTGGGGATTAAGAATGCATTACTTACTCCAAGAGTTTCGTTTGGAAAAAGTCGCCAATACCTTGGGTAATCAAGTGTCTGGAGGAGAGAGACGTCGAACAGAACTGGCAAGAGCCTTAGCTGTTGGTTCACTTGGACCGAAGTTCTTATTCTTGGATGAGCCATTTGCTGGTGTCGATCCCATTGCTGTGTCAGAGATTCAAAAAATTATGGCTCGATTACGCGATCGCCAAATGGGAATTCTGGTGACTGACCACAATGTAAGAGAAACCCTAGCGATTACTGACCGCGCCTACATTATGCGAGAAGGACAAATCCTGGCTGCCGGGAGTGCTGAAGAACTTTATGATAATCCTTTAGTACGTAAGTATTACTTAGGGACAGGGTTTCAACGATAAAAGAAGCTATTAAAAATTAATTTAGTGATTAGCACATCATGAAATTTGGTAAATCCAAGTCCATCATTGCACTAATGCCTGGCTTATCAGTGATGGATCGGTACATCGTATTTGAGCTAATCCCACCACTGCTGTTTGGTATAGGTGCTTTTTCATCACTTGGTGTAGCTATTGGAACCCTATTTGAGTTGGTTCGCAAAGTTACTGAAGCAGGATTACCACTGGGAATTGCACTTCAAGTGCTACTGTTGCAGATACCCCAGTTTATTTCCTATGCTTTACCAATGTCGATGCTCCTAGCTGCTCTGATGGCATACTCTCGCCTCAGTAGCGATAGTGAGTTGATTGCCATGCGTAGCTTTGGGGTAAGCATCTACCGACTCGTAATACCTGCTGTAGTGGTGAGTTTGCTCGTTACAAGTCTGACATTTGTATTTAATGAATTAGTGGTTCCTGCGGCTAACTACCAGTCCAAAATCACCTTAGATAAAGCGCTCAAAAAAGAAAGACCATCTTTTCAGGAAAGGAACATATTTTATCCCGAATATCAAAAAGTAAAGCTACCCAATGGCAAAAAAGTAAACAAAATTAAGCGTTGGTTCTACGCCGAGCAATTTGATGGTAAGCAGATGAGAGGCTTGACAATTTTAGACTTTTCTCAGACCGGTCTAGAACAAATTGTTACCTCTGAGTCTGCCGTTTGGAACCCCACTGAAAATTTATGGGATTTTTTAGATGGAACCATCTATATTATATCTCCCGATGCTTCTTACCGCAATATCCTCAGATTTCAAAAACAAAAGCTACAACTTCCTAGAACACCTTTGGATTTGGCAAAAAAAAATCGTGACTATGGTGAAATGAACATTGCTCAGTCTCTAGAGCGTTTGGAGGTATTACGCCATAGTGGTAATGCTAAAAAAATCCGTAAACTTAGGATCAGAATTCAACAAAAAATATCTTTTCCCTTTGTTTGTCTAGTTTTTGGTTTAGTGGGAGCCTCCTTGGGAACTCGTCCTCAACGTACAGGTAAAGCAACCAGTTTCGGCATTAGTGTTTTAGTGATTTTTTCTTACTACTTATTAGGATTTATAACGAATGCCCTAGGTCTAGTTAACATTTTCTCTCCTTTGATGGCAGCCTGGTTGCCTAATTTATTTGGACTAGGTGCGGGAGGATTGTTGTTATATAGGGCTGCCCGATAGGTAGGCTCGATAGCTAGGTAGTTATTGTTGCTAATTGTAAATTGCTAATTGTAAACCTGAATCCGTTGATTAGAGGCTAGCATCAAGTTACAGCGAAGCTGAAATATTTAACATCGTTGAAACCTGCCATGTCTTATCGTCATCAACCTCCTGCCTACCTCCGCTATTGGAAAGCTCAACTACAACCTTTGGGACGACCAGCATTTTGGGGAGCAGCTGTCTTGTTATCCCTAATGTTGTGGTTTGTCCGGGAATACTGGAACCGTCCAGAATTGTTAAGGGCAATTGGGATCAATCAAGTGGCTGACACTGATACTCCCACCGTTGAACCAACCCTGTCTTCTGAAGATGATGAACTAGCAGCAACGTTGGCTGATATTGATAATTCTGCCGTGCTATTAGCAGAGCTCGAAGCGCTAAGTGCTATATCAGTACCACCACAGCAAACCAATAAAGCCAGAAAGTCTAAAACCAAAAATTCGGAAGGGTTATTTACTCAAGTTATTCAGCAGACAAAAGCTAACTCCCAAGCAACATCACCTTTACTAACGCCAAACGTCCAACCTCAGCAGTCCTCAAAAGCCAGAAATCCGTTTGTTACATCTACAAACGATTTGTTTAATATCCCTCCTGTTCCTGGGACTGGCTTACTGACCAATCCTAACTCTGTTAATCAGAGATCTTTATCCTCAAGCACACTGAACCAGACTAATTCTGTATTGGGGTTGGGTTCCTTCAATTCCCCCTACACTAATCCAGCCGAGTTACCAGTCAGCCCTTTACAGGAAGCCTTGAATAGGCTTAATGCTGCTAAGTCTAATACCGGTAATAGCAAAGCTCAACTACCCGCTAACATATTGCCTTCAAACATCTCCTATGGAAACAGGGGAGTTCTCGAACAACGGAACTCAGGAACTCAGGAAATTAAAGCTAGGGGGGGAATACCGTTGAGTGCAACTGGCAATCAAGCATTACCGACTCCCTCCTATCCAGGACAAATTACCTATCCTGGGGTAACAACACCAGGTTTAACCGGCAACAGGAATTTCTCGACCACACCCACAACAGCTCCTTATCCAGGACAAATTAATTATCCTGGAGTCAATCTACCTCGAACAAGGAACGATAGAACTTTTCCGACAACACCTACAGTACCTACAGTTCCTCTCAATTCCAACACCTACTCTAGTCCATTCCGGCAAGCTACCGGTGTACCAACGGCAGCACCGCTTACACCAGTAGCACCGCAAGGAACTAGTAAATTGGGGCAATTTTCTACCCAGTCTACTAGTCAAAATCAGTTTTTCAATCAGCCTCAGTTAAAGTCTAAGCTTGAACCAAGTCAGCTGAGGCGACCTAAAATTATCATTTCCAATCCTTGACATTCCCCGGTATCCCATACGCGGAGATTCTCCCTTAATAAATTTTGGTTAATCGACTCGCCCTAACCTGACAGCTTGACAGCAACCAAGGGCTTAGGGCAAATCTTCCCAAGGATTGCCCTTAAATGTAGACTTGCACGTTCGGTTCATCGACCCAGTTTCTGGCATGGCCTGTCGTAAAAAGTTTGCTCAAAACCTCTGTTGATCGGGTTACCAACTTAAAAGACTCAAGTGTCAACTAAAATATTTAATGATTGCCTCAGCAAACTCAGAACACTTCAGGGGAGGTTCTACGGGTGGAGTCATCATCCGGGCTAGGTCATAAGTAACTTCCCGGTTAGCGATCGCATCTGATATCCCCTTCTTAATCAAATCAGCAGCTTCTTGCCAACCCATATACTCTAGCATCATCACTCCTGATAAAATCACAGAGCCTGGATTGACCCGGTCTAGACCCGCATGTTTGGGAGCTGTGCCATGGGTGGCTTCAAAAATCGCACACGTGTCACCAATATTAGCTCCTGGACCCATACCTAATCCACCAACCATAGCAGCAGCAGCATCGGATAGGTAATCACCATTGAGATTCATCGTGGCCAGAATAGAGTATTCCGCTGGTCGAGTCTGGATTTGTTGGAAAATGCTGTCCGCAATCCGGTCATTGACCATCACCTTATCTTGCCATTGACCTTGCCCATGGGTGTCCCATATGGAATTAAGGACATTTTCCACTTCCTGGATCACTTTCGCCTGTTTTTCTGGGGTCAAGGCATCATAACCGGGTTCAATCGCGCGAGCATTATCTTCCAGGGTAATGTCAGGATTTTGCTCTTTGTTGCTGAGAATCCAAGATTCCCGTTCAGTTATACATTCTGCTCGAAACTCTGTGGTTGTTAGTTCATAACCCCAGTCCCGGAACGCGCCTTCGGTATACTTCATAATATTCCCCTTATGTACCAAAGTCACCATCTGCTTAGGCTTAGGTAGCCTGAGGGCATGTTGGATGGCGCGGCGCACTAAACGCTGGGAGCCAGTTTTACTGATGGGTTTAATGCCAATACCAGCATCTAAGGGAATCTGTTTTTTGCCATGTTCTGGAGTCGCTGGGATTAGATCCTGATTGAGTAAAGTAATCAATTTTTCACCAACTTCGCTTCCTTTGGGCCATTCAATACCCAAGTAGATATCTTCTGTATTTTCCCGATAGACAATTACATCCAGTTTCTCTGGAGTTTTGTGGGGAGAGGGGGTTCCTGGGTAGTACTTACAGGGACGCACACAGGCGTAGAGGTCATTAATTTGCCGCAGGGCAACATTGAGAGAGCGCATACCACCACCCACAGGAGTTGTCAAGGGTCCTTTGATAGCAATGCCGTATTCTTTGATGGCATTTAGGGTGTCTTGGGGTAAATACTGATAAGTACCGTACTTTTCGCAAGCTTCGTCACCCGCATAGATTTTAAACCAGCTGATGCTGCGATCGGCACCATAGGCGCATTCGACCGCTGCATCAATTACCTTCTGGGCAGCTGGCCAGATATCGACGCCAGTACCATCTCCGCGAATAAACGGAATAATTGGGTTGTCAGGAACAATGGGTTGACCATCCTTGTAGGTAATGGCAGAACCAGTCTGGCAAGGGGAGATTTTCTCGTACATAAAGTAGTTTTAATGAATTTCAGATGGAAGTTGGCAATAGACCTATAGTCAGAAAACTACCAGATCTCCTGCATTGGGCTTGAGACATTAAGCTTTTTTGCTGATCAACCCCAGGTAGATGGTAGTTGAGGTAAAGTCTATCTATAGGGGGATGGCAAAAAATATACCCTAGTTAATCTTCTCATTAAGATGATTACTAATTGACAGGGCAAGAGTGACAGAAAGAGCAGGTAGTTGTTGAGCTTTCTTCCCGAAAATTCCCATTTCTGGGTATTAGCATAAGTGAACGTAGTTCAAGTTCAAAGCTTTGATGAAGTTATTACACCATGGCTCAACTGTTTGAAATCAGCCTTTATGCTGAAATAGGGGTTCTATAGCTTAAGTTCTCCTGTAATAGGAAGGTGTTCAACTGTTTTACAACAGTCAGCCAAGGCTGCTTTGTGCAGCGCCATCGCTCCTAAAAAATTGCTTGGGTGATGTGTCAATAGTTAGGGCTTCAACACCGAAACTTACAGTGTTATTAGCATAGATTCTGCCTATGGTCAATCGAATTACGATCAAAAGATATGGTGTATTGTTTGTCTGAGTGGGCCTTTCACAGACTTCCAGCCAGATGGCAGCAGCATCAATTCATGACCAATTGGCAGGAGTGTTTGTAGAAAAGGTGGCTCCAGAAAGAATATGAAAAAGATTTTAGTTGTTGACGATGATAAAACCCTGCTAACTCTTTTGAAGCGCTACCTGGAACATCGAGGATACCAGGTAGAACAAGTGTGTTCGGGAACTGAAGCCTTAGAAGCTTGTGTCAAAAATCCACCGGATTTGGTAGTTTCTGATGTGCTGATGCCGGAGATGGATGGTCTAGAGTTTTGCCGTCGTCTGAGAAACATTCCCAATGGTAGGCTGATGCCATTTATTTTTTTGTCTAGCAAAGCAGAATTAGAAGACCGTATTAATGGTCATTCTATGGGAGCAGATGATTATTTAACTAAACCAGTTGCTCCGAGAGAATTAGAGGCAAAAATAGAAGCACTGCTAGAGCGCTCGCACCGTATCCATGCTGAAATTGTCCGGTTGATGCAGCAAGCTACTGCTATAGCTCCTGGCCATTTAGCTAACCAATTATCAACCTCAGCATCTGCTGAGAATTCTAAAACTTTGGCTCAGGTAGGGGCAAAACCTAAACCTCTACCCTTGACACCAGCAGAAGAACGAGTATTTTGGCAAGTTATTCAGGGGTTAACCAACAAAGAAATAAGCGATCGCCTATTTATCAGCCCTCGTACTGTGCAGACTCACCTCAGTAGCATACTCCATAAGTTGAAACTACATAATCGTAGCCAATTGGTGCGCTTTGCCTATGAGCAGGGATACAAACGTCCCAAGGAGTAGACATGAAAGGAATTTTCCCTCAAACGGCGAAATCGGGTTTATTGGTCAATCTTCAATTGTGACGGAGCTGCCTTGTATTTATACTTCCCACAGAAATCAACTGAGCTTTTATTTAACTATCAGCTATCACCCATCTGCCAATTTCCTAACTGCTGACCTAGACAAGCTAACCCCTCACAGTTTAACTGATCAGCTTTCAACTTCTTCCGCAACCAGTGTCCGGTCTACCGGACGGTCGGTGGTGAGAGGTCAGATGAACTGAAGTAAAATCGCCGCCAAAATGGGTTATCGATTTTGAGCAAAAGTTTGAGCCTATGTGTACTAGGACTGCCCTTTTCCATGAACGGAAGATTCAACGAATTGCGGACAGGGTTTTCCGGAACTTCAGATAAGTCTTTTTTAGTATATAACTGGAACCGAAATCAGCTAAGGCACTTTTGCTTCGCTCAAACCGTTGACCCAGTAGGCAGTGTTAGCTAGCAATCGGAACATCGAAGCACTGGGGATCTCAGAGAATCCCCTCGGTTATAGAAAAAATATTCTGGTGTGGTGGAATCGTTAACTCGAATCGCGCTTGCTCCCCTTTTTCAAAGAAGTAAGGAGAGGATGTAAGCGGCGAACGAAGAATGAGTGAGCAATTTTTTGGATATGTTTTCAGAATCCGATTTACATCGCCTGTATAATAGTATTGGTTCCTGAACTGGCCTACTAACTAAAAGCCAACAGTTACCATATATCAGAGCTTGGTAAATCTGTCAAACCCCCTGACCCTCTTGGTAAAAAATCCAATCAACATCGTAGACGGCAAATTAGAAATCAGCTCCTTCGGGGCGAGGGAGCTAGCCTTGGTAGTAGAGAAACCTACTACCGAAGTAAGTCCTTTTAACTCAGAACTCTCTGGCTGACTCACTCAGAACTATTTTCAAGTTAGATGACTGGAATTTACACTGCAGATGAATTACAACAGCTGATCACCCAGGAGTCAGAGCGATGGCGACCACTGGTATTTACTAATGGGTGTTTTGATCTACTACACATTGGTCATGTCCGTTACTTAAAGATTGCCAAATCCTTGGGTTCGTCTCTAGTGGTCGGGCTAAATAGTGATCAATCAGTAAACCGCATTAAACCATCACAGCCAGGATATCCTTCCCGACCACTGGTTCCTGAAATACAGAGGGCAGAAATTCTGGCAACTCTCAAACCCGTAGATGGGGTAGTGATTTTTGCTGAAACCACAGCTAATCGTTTAATTGAAGCACTGCAACCAGAGGTGTACGTTAAAGGGGGTGACTACACTTTATCCACTTTACCAGAAGCCAAAATTGTTCAATCCTACGGGGGGCGGATTGAGTTAGTCCAGGTTGAATTTCCTACCTCCACTACTCAAATCATTAACCGCATTCTTCAGGCTCGATAAGCAGGTGAGAATAGAGAATGGTTGAAATTTGGTAAGTTGTTGTGCTTGTAAATTGATTATTTGTCAATTTTGGAAAAAACTTTTTATACCCTCGGATGTTGTCTCTCCCTCACCGGTATCTCCCTATCTACTTCAGTATAGGCTGGCTTACATTAGGCATGATAGCACGCTTACATTAGGTACTAAGCACGCTTAAACACTTACACGCTTAACTATTAACCATTAACCAAAGCCAACACCTAACCCATAACCCCTAACAATTAACCTGCAAGTTAATTGTTCCACCAGGTTATGAGTGAAGCACCGCTACAGACAATTGACGGACTAGGCTCGGTGAAATTTTGGCACAAGTTCTTGATCGTAAAAGGTTTAAGCTTAGACAATTATAAGCTTTAAGGTTGTATACAAGCGGTTCCTTGCCGTAGTCTAGGTTAAAAGCATCAACTTGCTTGACTCTCGACTTTAAAAGCTATCACATTCAACCTTCTTGAGTGCAACCTCAAACCCTACCCTTCATGAGCGATCAAACGGCCCGGTTCCCAGCAGAAGTCTCTAACACAGTTGCCGAACTCCAGCGCCAGCTAAAGTCTAGTTCTGAAAAAAAACAACAGGCTTTGATTCAGGAACTTGCCAGCACTGGCACTGCCGGGTTAGACGTGTTAATGGAATTTTTACAGGAGCAACATGCCAACCCGACTATCCTCAGTGCTGGTTTTGCCTATCAAGCCCTCCATCAAGCCAATATGCCCAAAACCAATGAATTTCTGCAAACTTATTTTCCTACTGGGGTTGTACCCCTACGTTCTGAAGCAGGCATTGATTACACACCCGTGCAACAGCTGCTAGTTAAACAAGACTTTCTCGCAGCTGACCGTCTTACTCTCGAAAAACTCTGTGAGTTAGCAGGAGCTGCTGCTGTACAGAGAAGATGGCTGTATTTTTCGGAAGTAGACAATTTCCCGATTACGGATTTGCAAACTATTGATATCTTGTGGGTTATTCACTCTCAAGGCAAATTTGGATTTTCTGTGCAGCGGGAGCTTTGGTTGTCTTTAGGCAAGAACTGGGAAAAACTTTGGCCAAAAATTGGTTGGAAAACTGGCAATCGCTGGACCCGATATCCCCATGAGTTTATCTGGGATCTCAGTGCACCAAAAGGTCATTTGCCTCTTTCGAATCAGCTCAGAGGTGTTCGGGTATTTTCCTCTTTGCTTTCTCATCCAGCTTGGTCTACTCAGACATCACTCCCATAAGCGGTCAGGAACGAAACAACCGCAAAAATGCTTCTGATACCAAAAAAAATGGCATTATTTAAGCATTTATTTTCCTGAGAATTTGTTTACTTCACTACTCTATCTGGGAACCTTAAGTGTTGTGGGTAGCACTACAGTAGCCAGTGGACTGTGGTGCTACCAAAGGTAACCATGGGGAATGGGTTGGTTATGGCAAAAGAAAATCAAATTTTTTGTACTTTGGATGGTTTGACTGCTAAAGAACGGAAAAAAAAACGACTGAAAACTCTTCGGGATTTAGGTCTACTCGAAGCAGAAACAGTACCAGTTTTCGACGAGGCAACTCAGACTACTGCCAGATTTTTAGATGTGCCTATCTGCATTTTGGGCTTTATGGTACAAACGCAACAGCACATCAAATCAGCTGTGGGATTATCTAGAATCGGGCTAATGAATCGAGTGGCACAGTCCCGTCAGTTGCCCCGTAGTGAATGCTTTTGTAGCTATGTAGTAGATAGTCATCAAATGTTGGCGATTAATGATACAGTCGCCAACCCTGTCTTTGCTAGTAGTGTACTGGTTCACCACTACGGTATCCGTTCTTACTTAGGTGCACCACTGTTAACTGCTGACGGAGAGTGTTTAGGTACCCTAGCAGTTATGGATTTAGTACCTCGCAATTTTACCACCAAAGATTATGAGTTTTTGGCAATTACCGCTCGCTGGAGTCTCAGTGAATTTGAGCGGAATCATTTTTTGAAAAAAGAGCGTGACCGCTTTGTTAACTGGCTAACTAACTCTTCAACAGAGCCTCAGCACTCTCAGGAAGTCGAGTCTGATCGCCAAACTTCTAGCCCTAGGAATGTCTCTCTAGATGGGATAGCTGGTTTTAACTCAGTTCACACCATTAAGTACAAATTACTAACTCAGCTGACACAGGAATTGCGCACACCTCTAACATCGATTATGGGAATGGCTAGTGTATTAAGTCGCCAAGTTTATGGGTCTTTGACTGATAAACAAAAAGAATATCTAGAAATTGTTTATTGCAGTGGTCGTCAGCTGGTCTTGATGGTTGATGAAATTCTTTGCTTGGGGATTTTTGATGAAAACAGCGAACAACTAAATTTAACTGCTGTAGATATTGAAATGCTCTGTCAACAAGCAATGAACAATTTAGCACAGATAGCCCAGCAACATCGACAAAAGTTGCATCTATCTGTAGAGCCAGGTAATCGCATCTGGTTTCTGGATAAAGAAAAGGTACGACAAATGCTATATTACCTCATATTCAGTGTGATTTACTCGGCTGAGGCAGGGGGTGAAGTACGCATCCATGTCTCTCGAAAAACTGATTTGGAGAGGGCTAATGTCGTGTCTTTGAAAATCGCGGTTTGGGTTTCTCACCCCTGGCTCGGAGATGGTCTACCTCAGATGTACGGACAAATTTATGAGTTACCGTTACAATCCCCCTCAGCAGCAGCAGCGGTTGCTAATGCTTTAGAAACCCCATTCATCACTGAAGCACTGGGAATAAGTGAACTACCTTCGAGTTCAAACTTCCTCTGTGACAATCAGTTTTTATCCAGTTCTTTTGATCCAGAAACTACTAGTTGGGGTTCTGAATCGGAAAAAAGACCTCAGAATAGTGAATCTCGTGAAAGTTTAGGGCTATTACTAAGCTGCCATTTAGCTAAACGCCATAGAGGAAAAATTTCTGTTCAAGGTTTGCCAGAGTTAGGGTATCGGTACGTGATTACTTTACCGCAATTAGAGTCTCCTGATCAAAACTGTTAAACCACTGTTCCGATTCATTGACTCATATGTTAAACTAATCTAGGCAACGGTACTGTCAAGGTGATCTAGCCATCAGACCTAGACCGTATTTATCAAAAAAACTCATAAATAGAAGACTAACGGCTGATAAAGGTTGCTCAGTTAATAAATTATTTAATTTTGCTTAGTCTTTCTGAAGTGGTCGATAGCAAAAGTGCTAAAGACCCCCTGAGAACGCCAGCTTTTCGGGAAGCGTCGAAAAGTTTTTTAGTATTTGGTGAAGGAATCCTGATATAAAATCAAAGATTATAGATGAGGTGGGTTCAAATAAAAAATAGACAATGAATTCAGCATGGGCTAAGTTTACTCTTTCAAATTTACAGCTGTATCGGTGGCGAGGCACTAGCTATTTGTATCGCCTGGTAGGACTCCTAGATGCTTGGCGTCAGAGTAGCTTGCTCCTACAGTGGTCTGACCCAATA
This sequence comes from Moorena sp. SIO3B2, assembly GCF_010692525.1. Lineage (NCBI taxonomy): Bacteria > Bacillati > Cyanobacteriota > Cyanophyceae > Coleofasciculales > Coleofasciculaceae > Moorena > Moorena sp. SIO3B2. Next base: position 13,002 of record NZ_JAAHHE010000031.1, on the reverse strand, counting down.
GGAGCGATGATAGTTGCTCTGGTGTTAAGTTTAGCTCCTTTTGTTTCCAATGCTCTAGTAGGCATCTTGTTAATTGCAAGTGCAGGGTTATGGGTATTGCTAACCTTATCCGATGATATAGGAAAGCCGAAGGTAAGCCCCATTCATCTGTTAGTTTTTTTGTACTGGAGTGTTGCCACTATAGCCACCGCACTCTCTCCGGTGAAAGGGGCTGCCTCTAGTGGTTTGGTAAAATTAACCCTTTATTTGTTCTTTTTTGCCCTGATGGCAAGGGTATTACGTTCTCGTCCCCTTCGTAGCTGGATTATTACCCTCTTTCTCCATATCTCACTAATTGTCAGTATTTACGGCTTGCGGCAGTGGTTTTTTGGGGCTGAAGCATTAGCTACCTGGGTAGACCCCACTTCAGCAGCAGCAAAACTGACGCGGGTTTATAGTTATCTGGGCAACCCGAATTTACTAGCTGGTTATCTGATCCCAGCAGTAGCATTGAGTTTGGCAGCAGTATTTGTCTGGCAGGGTTTGCTCCCCAAAGCCTTAGCACTGACGATGGTAGTCGTGAATTCAATTTGTCTAGTGCTAACCTTTAGTCGGGGTGGATGGATTGGTTTTGTTGTTTGTATTTTCGTCTTCTTGATCCTGCTGGTGTATTGGTACAGTGTGCAGTTGCCCCCTAAATTACGCCCTTGGGCAATGCCAGCACTATTAAGCAGTTGTGCTGGGGTGATGCTTCTCGCCGTCATGTTTGTTCCAGCTATACGCGATCGCATTGCTAGTATTTTTGTTGGTCGGGAAGATAGTAGTAACAACTTCCGCATGAATGTTTGGTCTGCGGTGATGGACATGATTCGTGACCGACCCATCATTGGCATTGGTCCAGGTAACAACGCCTTCAACAAAATCTATCCCCTTTTCCAACGCCCCAAATATACCGCCCTCAGTGCCTATTCCATTTTCCTAGAAACTGCCGTAGAAATGGGTTTGATCGGGATGTTATGTTTCCTTTGGTTGCTGATAGTCACCTTCAACCAAGGCATGCAACAACTGAGTCGTCTGAGAAATTTAGCGAACCGTCAGGGATTTTGGCTGATGGGAGCCATTGCCACCATGTCAGGAATGCTCGCCCATGGTCTGGTAGATACCGTTTGGTACCGTCCTCAAGTGCAGACCCTATGGTGGCTAGTCGTCGCCATTATTGCCAGTTTCTATGTCAATCCAAATTCTGACCCGTCAAAAGTTTAAAGTTTGCAGGTTGCTTTGCAGGTTGCAGGTTACAAGTTACCAAGTTACAGGTTGCTAGTTTTGTGCTGACCAAACAACCTTCAACCTACCCTACGGGAACGCCAAGAGCGAACAACCTTCAACCTTCAACCTACCAACCTTCAACCTTCAACCTTCAACCTTCAACCTTCAACCTACCAACCAACTAACCAACCTTGGCCTTTCGGCCACGCGATCGCGTTCAACCTTCAATAACGTTTAATAGCCCTTGCCATATCTCGCTGATCCTGACGCCTCTTGATCGTCTCCCGCTTATCATGGAGCTTTTTCCCTCTGCCCAAACCAATGCTGACTTTAACCAAGCCGCGCTTCAAATAAATCTTTAAGGGGACAAGGGTTAAACCTTGCTGTTCTAATTTACCGGTGAGCTTATTGATTTCCTTACGGTGCAGCAGTAGTTTTCGGCTGCGACGGGGGTCATGATTAAAATATTCGTTGATATTTTGGTACGGAGAGATATGGACATTGAGCAGCCAGGCTTCCCCACCACGAATCAACCCATAGCCATCCCGCAAGTTGACCTTGCCAACTCGGATAGACTTCACCTCCGTTCCCTTTAACTCAATCCCAGCCTCGTAAGTCTCTAAAATTTCGTAGCGGAAACGAGCTTGTCGATTATCACTAATAACTTTATAACTTTCACCTTTATCACTCATAGTGTTGCCACTCCCACAGGCTTGCAGTTATCTAACTCTAGCGCCTGAGGTTAGAACTGGCGACAACGCGAAACTATTAACTTTTATGAAGATATTGACATTTACCTGAAAAACGGTAAAAATAGATACAGAAACATAAAATCGTTCATCTCTTCATGAATTAACCATAGGTGAGCAAGCTTCATGGAGAGACGGAAGTAAGGATGAATCCTGAAGGAACGCGCCTCTTATCACTACACTCACATTATGAGGCGAAGACTATGAAACTTTCTTATCGCGGTGTTAGCTACCAACACCATCCTTGCGAAGTTTCCACCACAGCAGTTGACTTTGCTGGCAAGTACCGGGGACTGAATTACCGATTGGGTAGTGCCCATCCTTTAACACTTGTGCAAGACAAAGTCAACCTCAAATATCGTGGCGTTTCTTATTAAGTGACATACTCCCACACTGACCTATCGGTTCAGTGTGGGCTTCTTGCCAACTCCGCCCATTGGTTAGGATACAAGGCCGTAGGCCACGCGGGGCGCGTTCGGCAAGCTTTATTAACGATACGGTCAGAAGTTACCGCAAGAATAGGGCAGCCTTTATGGTTAGTCGGCTATGGGTAAAGAGTTAAAACTTTATGATTAAGGCAAGAGACGAAACCTTAGATCAGGTCGCCTTTATAACAATAGTTTTAAACCTTTTCTGCATAACCTACAACCCAAAAAGGCGACCTGATCTTACGGTAACTTCAAACCCTATTCTAAGGTTTCGTCTCCGGGATGCCCCGACCCACCGGAACCATACAAAAAAGTTCAATTTTGAGGCACGTAGGTGGCGGTTAGCTCTTAATTTGTCTTCCCTACTATTTTCATTATAGCATTTTTCAACCTATGCAATACAGTTCCTGTCCGCTCTTTAGCCTCACACTCATGGGGTAGCATTGAGATGTGAGGCTAAAGAGCGGATGAAGCTAAATATTAGCTCAGTATTCTAGCCTACAAACAAGGTGTCTCTAAACTTATAGCCAGTGGTGGCGATATGCCCTAGGCATTTGCCCTATAAGCAATCACTCTCTTGGTGCGGGTTCTCTACTGCTTTTAACAAGCGCTGGGTTCCACCCCATGTTTCATTTGGCTTCCTGATGGGGTGACAACCCAGTTGGATAGATAAGTAATAGATGCACCCTGACTAATTCCCTCAGCTAAGAGCAGAGTATATCCTCTGTAAGTGGCTGAGGTTTTTTTGTGTTGATATCAGTTTTTACAAAAGATTTATGATATAAATATTTATAATAGTTAACATTAAATAACAATAGACTACCTAGAGGCAGGAAAAATTAACTATGGGACTCTTAGGCAATTTGTTCAACTCTCAGACCAAGTACGTTGATGAAGACAGCCAGGACATGGAACAGTCCATAGAAGCTAACCAGTCCCAAGAGTATTTCTTGGACACAGATGAAGCAAAGACCATGGGAAACATTGACTACATGCGCACCCCTGTTAAGGTCAAGAAATCCTTTCCCAAGACCAAGACTGCTGTTTTAAGCGGTGAAGTGGTAGAGCAGACCTCCGCTACGGATAAAGTCACCCTTTCCCAAAATCAGACACCTATGGCCACTTCTGAGACTGCTTCCCAGTCTGGAACTAAATTAGAACAAAACGGTCAGGTAAGCTCTCAACCCCGTCGCCCTGACTCAAGCCTGGATCCGTTCCTCAAAATGGCTCAGGAGCTCAGAAAGGGTTAATTTACTGCTGTGTAGATTGACTCCAACTCTACAGGGCTTGATCAGATATTAACTGCACCAGCGGCAAATTTGATTTTGAGATAATCCTCTTCCATCTTGGCTCCTGAAGGTTTCAGGGCAGCTAAAGCTTGGGGGAGGACTAAATTGCGGCGATGGTTACCAATGCGAACATTCAATTCATCTCCTGTTTGAGTAAGCTGTATTTTGTCTTTGGGGATACCAGGTAGGTACAGTTCTAGGCTGTACTCATTTTTATGCTGTATTACTCTAATGGTGTTTTCTTGGTAATACACTTGAGTGGGATCTTCTGAACCATACAGAGTTTCTTTGAGACGCTCCAACGCTTCAATACCGCACATCTCTTGGGAATAGAGGGGAACTTCTTTAATGGGTAAAGGCCGGAAATTGTCGTGAATTTCTTGGCGGTACTGTTGCTGATTTTCTTTCCAGCGTTGGAAAAATGGGTCAGTTACTTGGTCAGGAATAATCCGATTGGCAACAACTAGATCAGTGGCAACGTTGTATAGGCTTAAGTAAGCATGAGCTCGTAAGGACTCCTTAATCACCATTCTCTCAGGATTAGTAACCAGACGCACTGATGTTTGTTGGTTGTCAGTGAGTACCTTCTCTAGGGCTTCAATTTGTTCATAAAACTCATAGGGAGCATCCATGACCTCTTTATCTGGTAAAGAAAAGCCAGCAATGGGTTTGAATAACGGTTCAACCAAAGGTCTCAGAGCAACTGACATACTTTGTAGTGGCTTATAAAAACGGCGCATATACCAGCCACTGACTTCTGGTAAGCTCAGTAACCGTAGCGCAGTACCAGTGGGAGCTGAGTCAATAACCAGAACATCGAACTCGTCTTCATCGTAGTGACGTTTCATGCGGACGAGACCGAAAATTTCATCCATACCAGGAAGAACGGCTAATTCTTCTGCCTGTACCCCATCTAAGCCCCTAGCTTGCAGCACTTGGGTAATGTAACGCTTAACCGCTCCCCAGTTTCCTTCCAATTCCATCAGAGCGTCAAGTTCTGCTCCCCAAAGGTTGGGGCGAACTAATCGGGGGTCGTGACTGAGTTCAATATCAAAACTATCTGCTAGGGAGTGAGCTGGGTCAGTACTCAGAACTAGGGTTTTGTAGCCTAACTCGGCGCAACGCAAGCCAGTAGCAGCGGCTACAGAGGTTTTTCCTACTCCTCCTTTACCGGTCATCAAAATTACGCGCATGGTATGCTCCAGCTGTTCTGAGAAAAGTTTAGATTTATTTACTTTACATTACTGTACAAAAGCTGCTTAAGTACGTCCAGGCGTGAACAGTCCCAATAATCTATATGAGAAACAATTAATCCCTCAGCATTCAGCTTTAACTCGCTCCAGCCAGGAATAGTCATTCGCGGTTTCCAGGGTAATGGCGTAGTCCAGCTCAGAGTCCAGCGGGTTTTTATTGTATCTCCTGACTGGGAAATGTTTTGCAAATCTAGATGGGGCTCAAGGAACCAGCGATTGATAAAGGCAATCATTTGTTTGTAACGCTCAAGCCCGCGAAACTGGTTGAGGGGGTCTTTAAAATAGACGTCTGAGGCGTAGATGCTATAAGTTTGGTCAGCTGGGAACCTTTGATAGTCTTGTTGGATAATTTGGGCTATGGACTGACGAATCTCTTGTCGGTCACGGTCTTCAGTGTTATTATACCGATTTGTATTCATACGTTGTATTCATACAGGTATTAATAACCTAATATATTTCGTTATTTAGTTGTGAGTCGTACTGGCATGTTCAAACAAGGCTTTTTCAGCAATTGCACCTAACCCGACCGAATCCAGAAGTTTGTTCCAAGCTTCTGCCAAGTTCTCGTCATTGGGGCGCTGCCTTCGCAATTCTACCAGAGTCGTTAATGTTTCGTACCAAAGCCGATCATTTGCGTAGATCACAACACGCTGTTGGGGGGTTGCTTGTTTTAAACGCTCCGCTAGGTTTGGAGCTTCTTCAACTCGCTTGACCCCACCATCAATATAGATATTGTTTGACGAGTCGCCGGGATCAATCAATCTTACCTGCCAGTCATAGTTCTGATTAACTTCTAAGGGAGGTAGGTTAACAAAGGTAGGAAGCGTTATACTCCTAATTCCATGATTTACCGTATCCGGTAAGGGATACTTGACTGAGTAAACCTCCTTTTCATAGGCATCTTTCAGCACAAACTTTAAATATAGCCCTGATGCTGATTCTATACAGGGCATATACCAAGAGAAAGTGGGGTATTCAGCAACCGTTGTTCCCATCCCAGAACTGGGAACCAACGCTACAGGATTTTTCAGGTTTGATTTCTGGCATTTGGTAGCCTTAGTTCCTCCAGGACCCCTAGTTCCTCCAGGACGTCCGAGATCAGAGGGTGTACCATTTCCGTCGTCTGAAGGTGGATCATATTCAGATAAATAACTTTCCCAGTGGTTCGGTATCTTCTCAATCAGTTCCCTGCCTAGGGAAGAACTCGCCTGAGCTTGTACCTGGGCTGGAAGATTGACTGCCAGACTGAAAGCCAAAGCAACCGTTAAGAGCGTAAATTTTGATGAACGTGTTAACCAAGCCATGATAAAACTATTCCCTGGTAGAGCCAAGTTTCTCTTAAGTAAGCAGGATAAGTAACAAGTATGGCATAACAACAGCCCTTCGAGGCACCCGTAACCCCTATAAGAGGATCAGGTTTTCATACCTTACCTGCCTCATTTTAACAATAACTTCAGGTATTTGAGACATCGCCACTATAAGCTTATAATCTTGTCGAAATCTTCATCTGTTCTTCATCTGATTTACTCATGATTATGAATTCAGCTTCATTTTTGAAAGAGCGACAAAAATTCGACAAAACTATCAGACCAATTGGAGCATATGCCTTGCAAGGTATAGCATTTTGGAGAGAAAAAATAATTGCTATCGACTCGATAAAGGGCTATCTCTTAGAAATTGATCCCTTCACAGATAACACAAGGATTTTGAATCCAGAACGGGACTCAGATTTGGTCGGTGTGAGTGGTTTAGCCCTGGCAGGAGAAACCCTATGGTTAACGCTACAAGATAGTGTCTATTTTTGCCATATCAATGATAATTTAACCCTACAACACTTTGTTGATTTGCCTTACACCGCTAACGGAATCGCTGTTAAAGATTCAACTGTTTATGTTACCTGTAAAAAAGTTGGATATATTATTATTTATAGCAGCAATACAGGTCATGATATTACCCGGTTGCGTTCTCCCGGAGTTGGCATTGAACATATAACAATCCGCGATGAAGAACTGTGGGTATCGGATGACCAAGAACAGACAGTTTACTGTCTTGATCGAGCAACTGGCGAAATTCAGTTCAGTGTACTCACCCCCTTTGAAAATCCTACTGGCTTAGCGTTTTGTACTGACCCCCAGACGGGAGACGATACCCTCTATGTTGCTTATGCAACTGAGGAGGCTTACATCCGGGATAACCCTAACGCTGATCCTAATTATGAATTGCAGTATCGCGATCGCACTTTTATTCATCCGTTACACTTTACCTACAATCCGGAAGGTCGCTATGCACTCTCCAATGGCTATTTAATCGAAATGTCCTATGTCGAGGAACTTGACCCCCTCAAGGATATCGAGTTGAATGATTTGGAATGGCGAATTGCCTTGCCATCGGAAACTGACCGACAAAAGGTCTCAAAAGTCGAACCTGTGGGTATACCCTTTACTATAGACGTTCAAGATGGTCAGCAAGTTGCCGTTTTTAAGTTTGACAACCTCAAGCCAGGGGAACGCCATATCTTTGGTTGGAAGGCACTCCTAGAAGTCTGGAGTATCAAGTACCGCCTGACACCACGGGATATGGAGGGGTTGCCTGAGTTACCGCCAGAATTTCAGAACCGTTATTTGGTCGATGATGACAAGTTAGCCATGGATACAGAAATCATCCGCCGTTCGGCTAAAGAAGCAATTGGTAGCGAAACGAATCTGTTGCGGCAAATCTACAGTATTCGCAATTATGTCTACGACAAACTTTCCTACCACGTGACCCCTAAAATAGATACTCCAGACATTGTGCTACGAAGGGGTGTGGGGTCTTGCGGGGAGTATTTGGGAGTATTGCTAGCTTTGGCACGCCTTAATGGGATCGCGTGCCGCACTGTTGGTCGTTACAAATGCCCTCCCCATCCTGACCAAATCGGTATTCCTTTGGTACCAGATTTTAATCATGTTTGGATGGAATTTTATATCCCAGGAATCGGCTGGCTACCCATGGAATCCAGTGCTGATGATACGGTTGAAGGGGGTCCTTATCCCACTCGGTTTTTGATGGGTCTTGCCTGGTACCATATAGAGATCGGTAAAGGAATTAAGTTTGAAATCCTGAAGAGCCAAGGGGTGCCTGTGAAAAAGGAAGATATTTCCATTGGTGAGTTAGCCATTAATCATGTGCGGTTTAAGATTGTGGCAGAATTGCCCAGTGGTAGTGCTTCAATCGAACAATAAGGACTACTGCTGGCAAGGGTAGCCGGAAAGAAGTGGGTTGGAGGGGATCTAAGACCAAATCAAGGACGTAACTCCTAGACTTGGGCTACCCCCGTGATTTCAGAAGCGTACACCATACCTGCTGGGATTGGTGTGCGGTAGTTCACTATAGGTTAGGGGGAAATTGAGTCATGGATGTTATTCCAGCTATAGACTTACTTGAAGAAAAATGTGTGCGGTTAGTCCAGGGAGACTACCAGCGTGCGCAAGTATTTAACGATAACCCAGTCGAGGTAGCGAAACAATGGGTTGAACAAGGTGCATCACGGCTGCATGTGGTTGATTTGGATGGCGCAAAACTGGGTACGCCAGTGAACACTAAGGCAATCGAAGCAATTGTGCAGGCGGTACCTGTGCCAGTGCAAGTCGGTGGTGGATTACGCTCCCGCTCCGGAGTGACTCAACTGTTGACTCTAGGCGTCGATAGAGTCATTATAGGGACGGCAGCGGTGGAAGACCCTTCCCTAGTAGAACAGCTTTGCACTAAATTCCCAGGGAAGATTGTAGTTGGTATTGATGCTCGTCAGGGATGGGTGGCCACTCACGGTTGGTTAGAAACCTCAGAAATTGCAGCAATTGACCTAGCTGAGCAAATGACTCAGCTGGGAGTAACTACGATTATTTACACCGACATTCACCGGGATGGAACTCTGTCTGGACCAAACCTAGACGCTCTAAGAGAACTAGCAAGCCATATCTCGATCCCCGTGATTGCTTCTGGGGGTGTCAGTTCAATCACTGACCTATTGAGTCTACTGACCCTCGAACCTCTAGGGGTTAGGGGTGTAATTGTTGGTCGTGCGCTTTACACCGGAGATATGTCTCTCAAAGAAGCTATTCAAGCAGTCGGTCCTGGAAGGTTACAAGATATCCCTCTAGATATGGGCTTTTCTAGCTTTGGTTGATCACTCGTCAATGGAAAAATGGAAAATTGATCTGATTCGAGCCAAATACCCCATGATCAGTTTTTCATTCTCAGGGGTAATATTTTAAGATAATAATTTGTCTAATTGCTTCCTGATTACACTGTAAAAGTTTAGTAAAGGGGGAAAGGGCAAGGAATTCCAACCATTGACCTTTTCCTTTTTATATTTATAACTGAAATTAAAGACAATACTACTAAACTCAATTGCCTTCTTCAAGTGTTATTTAGCTAGGCAGGAGGACAAGGTAATGGGGAGATAGGTAGATAGTGCTACCTATGAATGTAACTTGGTACCAGTAAACACCATTCCCCTAACTTAACCATTCCTTCATTTTATCCGGATATTTGATAAGTTTTGCGTAAAATTTTCCAGTTCTAGTGTCAAAAACTAGTTTGTTAACACAAACTAACTACAGAGCTGATGGTTAGTGGCAACTACTGAAGGTATGATAGGGGAGCGATTAGCCATAGGTTCAGTTACTCTTGAACATAACTTAAACCAATAAATAAAAAGGCACATATAGAGATGGGCAATAAATCAGAGCTTTTCCCACAGGGGAATGGTAAATATATCCACTCACAGCCCGTCATCTACCACACTAGAAACTCAAAATACTATCAGGATGGGCGTAAGCTAGAGGAGATTTGGACGATCATACGGCGTCGCTTTTTAGTGGCTGCTGGTGTAGCAATTACGATAACAGCTAGTATTTTTGTATGGACCTCTAATCAGAAACCTCTGTATGAAGGCAAGTTCCGGCTGCGTCTGGAGCCTCTGACAGCACAGGATCATGAAAATCAATCGATACCAGGTTTTGAAACCTTGGCTTATAAAACCCAAATGCTGGTACTGCGTAGTGAAAAACTCATCACTCCCGTGATTGAGGAAATAAACAAGCGCTATGGCAAAACTAGCTACAAGTCTTTAGTCAAGAATAATCACCTGAGGATCAAACATATTGAAGGAACTAGTGTCTTAGAAGTTCGTTACCGGGATAGTGATCCTCAAAAAGTTCACTTTGTTTTAAAGCAGCTTGCCGATAATTATATCAAGTACTCCCGCCAACAAGAAGCAAGTTACCATCATAAGGACCTTGAGCTAGCAAATAGAGAGTTGCCTCAAGTACGCCAAGAAGTAGACAGACTGGAGGAAGAACTGCTGAAGTTGGAGCTAGGGTACAAGTTGATCGATTATGATAATCAAAAACAGCAGCTTTCAACTCAGATTAGCCAGATTAAGCAACAGCAATTAGATACTCACATCCAGCTTAAGGAAGCTCAGTCCTTCTACCAGATCATCTCTCAAAAGCTAGGACTGTCATCAAATCAGGTCAAGGACTCTCGCGCCTCGGAGTTAGCTCTGGCTCAAGTGAATTTGGCTGAAAACCCTTACTACCAAAAGATGCTCAACCACCTAGAAGAGGTTGAGGCTGAGATCGCTATCGAGTCAAGCCGCTATACTCCAGACAGTCCAACCATCAAGACCCTACAGCAGCAAAAGTATAATTTCTTATCCCTGTTACGCTCTGAAGCTGAACAGGTACTAGGGATCAAACTAACAAATACAGATGTTCCTAAGATATCACCCAATTCAATTCACCAGCAGCTCACTCAACAACTGGTAGATCGGAGCATCCAAATATCAGTTTTGCAAGCACGACAACAAGCTCTTGCTGAGGAAGAAGAAAGTCTTGAGCAAGACATGAAACAGATGTTGGTGATAGATCCAACCTACACCAGTTTACGGCAAAAACTTAGAGATAAAACCCAACGATTAGACACTCTGTTGGAGCTTAAGGAAAGCTTCCAGCCTTATTCTTGGGAACTTATTCTCAAACCCAAACAGCCTCAATATCCGATTCCGCAACATCAGGAACTTCAGATTATTTTGGGAGCGATCGCAGGTATATTACTGGGTGCAGGAACAGGGTGGTTGATGGAGCGCTTAGACCATGTGTTCCACTCTCCCGACGAACTTAAACATCATACCCAATTGCCTCTTCTTGGTGTTATTCCTTACCATCCAGCACTTAAGGCAACCAAGTCATCAAGCTGCAAAGGTATACCTTTTGTTCCAAGCTTCCCTAAGAATCAGAAAAATAACTCAACGCCAAAACTGCAGCAAGCTTCTCCCTTTTTAGAGGCGTTTCGGTTCCTCCATCGCAATATTGGCTTACTCGGCTGCGATAAGCCAATCCAATCTATTGTGATTAGCTCAGCTAGACCAGCAGACGGTAAATCTACCGTTGCTGTCCACCTAGCTATAGTGGCTGCTGCTATGGGTCGGCGGGTGCTACTGGTGGATACAGATCTGCGCCGTCCCCGGGTACATAAAATTTTTGGTTTGAACAATCAACTTGGTTTGAGTGACGTCCTTAGTAAGGGGATCAAAGCTAACCGAGCCATCCAGCAAGTGCCCCTGTGGGATCATCTTCATGTGCTAACTGCTGGTTCCCCAGCACATGATCCGATTCGGTTACTATCTGCGCCAAAGATGGGAACTTTGATGGAGCATTTTAATGCTGTTTTTGATTTAGTTATTTATGATACACCTCCCGTGATCGGACTTGCCGATAGCCGCCTTCTAGCAGCTAACACGGATGGTATGGTCTTCGTAGGCAGATTAAACAAGACTGACCGCTCAGTTCTAATGCAAGCCTTGGATGAACTCAAAACCTCTAGGACTAATCTTTTAGGTATTGTTGCTAATGATGTTGAGAACTACGCAACTAGCTCCTATTATCACCATCAGGACTACTATACAACCGATTCAGCAACCATGAAGGTGAAAAAGCTTCTAGATCAGAACATGAGATGATATGAAGTCCAGTTAATAACTTTTAATATGCTTGATTGCTTTTTGTTAATGGTTAATGGTTAATTGACCATTAATCATTATAGTTAGTGATCAGTAGCTGGGGATGAAAATACGTATGTTAACAGGACTAGCATCACCCTTGACACCATCAAGGTTAGTGTGAACAGGACTAGGGAAACCTCGACAGTTAAGCGTAACCGTTTACCCTTACGATACAAACGTTTATCCGCTACAGGGTGAGCAGTTTTAGAAAAGAGTGTTAATGGTTGATGAGGCTGATAAGGATTCCAGAATACATGGGCACCTAAATTCTGATCGGCACAGGGTTTCATAGTTCAAAATTCGAGGTAGTGTGTTGAGAGCGAACCAGCGTTTACGCCCTGTGGTGTAAACGTTAGTAGTAAAACTGAGATAGTTCCTGTCTCAGTCTTGATAGTGATGCTCAACCCTGTCCAAATTGCTTTGGACGGGCTTGTCGTATTCAACCAAGGCTTACGTATTTGTTTTAGAGTAATGCGAGAGGCAGAGAAGGGGGTAGAGGGGGAGGAAGATGATTTTGTTTGGTTATTTTGTCTTTCTTCCAAGTCCACCTTGTCTTCCTTGTCTTCCTTTTCCTGTATTAGATACAGAGCAATGGTTTAGCCCTGGGATAGGTAGGGTTTTGATGGCTGAATTTGGTAATGCCTGCTACAATATAAGAATTGACTTTAACAACAATTTAGGGCATCTAATTAAAATCTTGAACCCAGTCGTTTCAGATAAGTTGAGGGGTTTGACCCCCTAATTGATTGAGTTTTGTTATTTGGGTTAGCTTGATTGGGTGAAAAAGGGGATGCGATCGCGTAGCGGCTCTGTAAGAGCATCGCTTTTTAAAGTGATGATGAAAATCAAGAGTTAGTGTCATACCACTGGGGGGGCGACGAAAATAGTTATAAAGCAGACAGGACAAGCGATTTAGCTCTCATTCCTCGTAAATAATACTTCCATTTATTACGATTAAGTCTCATTAATTCTCGTACTAAATTAATACACTCA
>NZ_JAAHHE010000309.1:0-7215 GCF_010692525.1 Moorena sp. SIO3B2 | reverse complement strand
CCCAAACTCTCTATCAAAAATTGCAACAGTATGGTGTTAAATCTTATTGTTTTCAACACTACAATTATGCTTACTCTCCCTTTTCACGAGTGGTGTGTGATGGGGCAAGTATTGTTCCCTACAAAACTATTCCTGAAGCATTAGTTAACCTGACTGAAGCCGCGATCGCTGAATCCGATAAGAGCTACTTTTTCCTGTATTTGGATACTGTTGATGGCATCGCTCATAAATACGGTCCTGGCTCCCTGCAGTTCCAGGCTGAAGTTAGCACACTTTTGCTAACTATGGAGCGACTTTTATATCAGCAGGTAGCTGGTAAGCTGAAGAATACATTATTACTAATTACGGCTGATCATGGACAAATAGAGATTTCACCAGAGACTACTATTTATTTGAATCAGCTTAATCCTTCCATTGAGCAGTTTATTAAACGGAATGCCCAAGGTAAACTGTTGGTGCCAGCAGGATCATGTCGGGATATGGTGTTGTATATTCAGGAAGACCATTTGGATAAAGTCTATGATTTGCTGACGGAGCAGTTGGCAGATCGAGCAACAGTGTATCGCACTACAACATTACTTGAGCAAGGCTATTTCGGTACAGGTGAAATATCGCCACTATTGCTGAATCGGTTAGGCAATTTAGTGATTTTACCGAATAAGTATGAAACGGTTTGGTGGTATGAAGAAGACCGGTTTGAACAACACAAGTTGGGCGGTCATGGGGGATTGTCAAGGGAAGAGATGGAAACGATTTTGTTGGCTATTGATTGCTAAAAGTTGGTTGTTCGCGTAGCGTGGCCGAAAGGCCAAGGTTGAAGAGGGTTGAAGGTTGAAGGTTGAAGGGTTAAGAGGGTTGAAGGGTTAAGAGGGTTGAAGGGTTAAGAGGGTTGAAGGTTGTTAGGAGATGGGGAGAGCTTGTAGGGTGGGCAAAAACCGTTGGCTTCAAATGAGTATTAATGATTAGATTACTTTGCCCACCCTACTTTAATTGGTATTTTTTGTTCACTACTTCTAAAGTTGAAGCTTGTAGGGTGGGCAAAAACCGTTTGCTTCACATCAGTATTAATGATTAGATTACTTTGCCCACCCTACTTTAATTGGGATTTTTTTTATGATAGCTGATAGCTAATAGCTGATATAGCACTACGCATTCAAATTAGGACATTGTCTTGATGCAGTCGCTCCTAAACTCTGAAACTTAGTCATAGCTTACTTCTGACTTCTAACTTCTGACTTCTGACGCTAAGCGTAGCGCTATAACTGAACCACTACTCCCTAGGGTCTACTCCTTACGGCCTATTTCCTAAGAGCTATAGCGTTTTTAATACTTATGAGTTATGCAAGAGTTTTTTCCTAATTGCTCCAAATAGATAAAAAAAGATCTAAACTACAAAAGAATCATCTGTGCTATTGAGTTGTCAAATTATAGATGACTACTTCTGAGCTAGAAACTGCCCTTAATTGCTATCAAGAAGCACTCTCTAACCTAAAAGAGTCTAAATCTCCTCAAGTAAAGGAAGTGCTAGAGATTTTCAATGCCAGGGATGCTGTGCAGGCTGCTTGGAGTCAGTGTAATCACGTATCTACAACGGATCAACAGCAACTGGTTGAGTTGGACGCTCTGCTGAAGAGCAAAGCAGAGCAGATTACCAAAGTCATCGACTTAGCTGAATACCGAAACAGTTTTCAGCCTCCCGCCGCTGCGTGGTGGTGGCGATTGGAAACAGAAGCACCACCTCATCCCTGGGACCGCTGGGATTGGTTGTGGAAAGGGCTGACGGTGGGCAGTTGGACGGTGAATCTGAGTTTGTTGGTGGATATTGTGCCCCGATTTCTGAGTGCTGGCACCGGAGTTGCGGGAGTGGCAGTGGTGGCGTTTCCGAGTATCTTAACCCTATTGCAAGCCAGAAGCGAACTGACCCAGGCCGGAAAACAAGGGTTTGAAAAATTACTGAACAGGCTGCGTATTCCCAAGCATTACCATGAAGAAGCCAAATTCGCTTCCACATTGTTGCTGTGTGCGGTTCTAGCCCTATTATTCTCTAACAAGCCAGCTTTTTCCGATTGGTACAATCGCCAGGGAGTCAAGAAATATAATCAGGGGCAATTGGCTGGTGCTGAAGCCGATTATCTTCAGGCTTTGGCTCTCGATCCAGATAATGTCAACGCTCACTATAATTTAGGGTCCCTCTACGAAGACCTGCAACAGTTCGATAAAGCCAAGAGTCAATATCAATTTGCTGTTAAGGGGAATTTGATTAAGGCCGAGAACAATTTGGCTCGCTTGTGGATATTGGAGAATAAACCAGAATTGGCTACACCTCTGCTGTGGAAAAGTTTACAGGAGACGGAAAATCAGCCCTTGAGGATCAGATACAACTTGATGAAAAATTTCGGTTGGGCATTGTTGCAACAGCAGCAACTAGACCAAGCAGAGTCCATTCTAACGGGAGCGATCGCTTTAGCCACTACACCAGAGGGATTGGAGCAAATCACAACTCGCGCTTCAGCCCACTGTTTGTTGGCTCAGGTCTATGAACAGCAAACCCGCAATGAGGAAGCCCTTGAACAATGGCAAACGTGTTCTCAGCTAGGTTCAATTGTTAATCCTGATCAACCGAAATGGTTAGTTTTAGCTTACAAAGCGTTAAAGAAGGCAGGTAAACTCTAATGCAATGGAAAAAATGGAAACTCTTGATTGGCTTGCTCCTGGGGCTGAGCTTGGTAGTGAGCTTAGCTAGACCAGCTCGTCCGATCGGAAATGGTTTAAATCTAGTTGTGGCCCTTCGTCCTCAAGGTCAGGTGAAAATGAAGCGTTCCACTTGGCAGGATTATCAGCCAGCCTTTATTGGTGCGCCATTGGCGGCTAAGGATCACCTCTTACTGGCCAGCAATACCTTTGCTAAAGTCCTGTGCCAGAACTTAATGCCGTGGGAACCGGAGGGTGGCAGAGACTATATCGTCTCTGAAGGCTGTGCTCCTACCTCAAAACCAAAGCTATCTCAATCCGACCAGGATACAGTGATTGAAAGAGCAGCCAATAATCCAGAGATTCCTTATATTCTTAGACCTCGGGATAGTTCTGTGCTTAATCAGCAACCGCTCTTGGGCTGGCATCAGGTTGAGGGCGCGAGCACTTACCAAGTGACAGTGATAGGTCCAGGGGTGAAGTGGACTCAGGAAACCAGTGCAACGGAGATAGTTTACTCAGGCAAGCAGTCCCTACAACCAGGTGCTCGTTATTGGTTGATTGTCGAGACTGACCAAGGCAAAAGTTCTAAAGATGAAGGGAGTTTCGGGTTTACCATCCTCGGTCAGGAAAAAGCCCAGGAGGTATCAGCAGCAGCAGAGGAAATTAAGCAAAAGCAGTTGAGTAAGCCAGCAGAAGCACTAGCCTTGGCTCATTTGTACCGCAGCAATGACTTAAACGCTGAAGCCATTAACCTGCTGGAAACAGCTTTGGCTGATGGACTTGAGTCGATCCGGGTTTATCAACTTCTGGGGGACATTTACCAACAGGTGGGATTAAATCGCCTAGCTAGGGAGGGTTACCGGCAAGCCCTAGAACTGGCTAAGGCAGCGGGAGATTTAGATACTCAAGCTCAAGTGCTTGGGGGACTGGCAGTTACCAGTGGGATTATCGGTCAGAAGAATGAAGCGATCGCGTGGCTAGAGAAAGGGAAACAGGTTTATCAAACCTTGGGAGATCAGGTTAGGGCAGGTCAACTGGAACAACAAATGGTTAAGATTTTAGGGGGCTAATCGTTCATGAAGCCAAAAATCCTAATCAACCCAGGGCTGATGGCGGCTACCCTAGTCGGTGTGATGGGGATCAGAGCAGTTCCCGTGCCACCATGGGGACAGATGAGTATAGCCCAAGCCCAAGAAAGCTCACCATCAACTGAGCTAACCGAATCTGTAATTAAAAGAAAACTAGCAGAAGCATCTCGACTTAATCAACAACTGTTGGAGCTTTACCAACAAGGAAAGTACTCAGAAGCTATTCCCCTAGGGGAAAAAGCATTAGAGATTCGGCAACAAGTCCTAGGAGAGGAACACCCCGATGTGGCAGAAAGCCTCAATAACCTGGGGGAACTGTACTTACACCAGGGGAGGTACTCAGATGCTGAACCCCTCTTGCAGCAAGCCTTAAAGCTGAGGAAACGGTTGCTAGGACCAGACCACCCAGATGTGGCCACCAGTCTTAACAACCTGGGGGAACTGTACTTACACCAGGGGCGGTACTCAGATGCCGAACCCCTCTTGCAGCAAGCCTTAGACCTTAGGAAACGGTTGCTAGGACCAGATCACCCAGATGTGGCCACCAGCCTTAACAACCTGGGGGAACTGTACTTACACCAGGGGCGGTACTCAGATGCCGAACCCCTCTTCCAGCAAGCCTTAAAGCTGAGGAAACGGTTGCTAGGACCAGACCACCCAGATGTGGCAGAAAGCCTCAACTACCTGGGGGTACTTTACTTAATCCAGGGGAGGTACTCAGATGCCGAAACCCTCTTCCAGCAAGCCTTAAAGCTGAGGAAACGGTTGCTAGGAACAGATCACCCAAATGTGGCAGAAAGCCTCAACTACCTGGCTTTACTGTACTATAGCCAGGGCAGGTACGAAGAAGCTGAACCCCTCTTGCAGCAAGCCTTAAAGCTGAGGAAACGGTTGCTAGGACCAGACCACCCAGATGTGGCAGAAAGCCTCAACTACCTGGCTTTACTGTACTATAGCCAGGGACGGTACGAGAAAGCGGAACCCCTATTCCTGGAAGCCTTCGAGCTGAGGAAACGGTTGCTAGGAGAGGAACACCCAGATGTGGCAGAAAGCCTGAACAACCTGGCTTTACTGTACTCTAGCCAGGGCAGGTACGAGAAAGCGGAACCCCTATTCCTGGAAGCCTTAAAGCTGATGAAACGGTTGCTAGGAGAGGAACACCCAGATGTGGCATTCAGCCTGAACAACCTGGCAGCACTGTACGATAGCCAGGGCAGGTACAAAGAGGCCGAACCCCTCTACCAGCAAGCCTTAAAGCTGATGAAACGGTTGCTAGGACCAGAGCACCCACATGTGGCCACCAGCCTCAACAACCTGGCTTTACTGTACTCAAGCCAGGGCAGGTACTCAGATGCTGAACCCCTCTTGCAGCAAGCCTTACAGCTGAGGAAACGGTTGTTAGGAGAGGAACACCCAGATGTGGCAGAAAGCCTGAACAACCTGGCGGGACTGTACTATAGCCAGGGACGGTACGAGAAAGCGGAACCCCTATTCCTGGAAGCCTTAGAGCTGATGAAACGGTTGCTAGGACCAGACCACCCACATGTGGCCACCAGCCTCAACAACCTGGGGGAACTGTACTATAGCCAGGGCAGGTACGAGAAAGCGGAACCCCTCTTGCAGCAAGCCTTAGACCTTAGGAAACGCTTGTTAGGAGAGGAACACCCAGATGTGGCAGAAAGCCTGAACAACCTGGCGGGACTGTACTATAGCCAGGGACGGTACGAGAAAGCGGAACCCCTATTCCTGGAAGCCTTAGAGCTGATGAAACGGTTGCTAGGAGAGGAACACCCCGATGTGGCCACCAGCCTCGACAACCTGGGGTTACTGTACTTTCGCCAGGGCAGGTACCAACAGGCCGAACCCCTCTTCCAGCAAGCCTTAGACCTTAGGAAACGGTTGTTAGGAGAGGAACACCCCGATGTGGCCACCAGCCTCGACAACCTGGGGTTACTGTACTCAAGCCAGGGCAGGTACCAAGAGGCCGAACCCCTCTGGCAGCAAGCCTTAGACCTTAGGAAACGCTTGCTAGGAGAGGAACACCCCGATGTGGCAGCCAGCCTCCACATCCTGGCTTTACTGTACTCAAGCCAGGGCAGGTACCAAGAGGCCGAACCCCTCTACCAGCAAGCCTTAGACCTTAGGAAACGCTTGCTAGGAGAGGAACACCCCCATGTGGCAGAAAGCCTCAACTACCTGGCTTTACTGTACTCAAGCCAGGGCAGGTACCAAGAGGCCGAACCCCTCTACCAGCAAGCCTTAGACCTTAGGAAACGCTTGCTAGGAGAGCAACACCCCGATGTGGCCACCAGCCTCAACAACCTGGCTTTACTGTACTATAGCCAGGGCAGGTACCAAGAGGCGGAACCCCTTTACCAGCAAGCCTTAGACCTTATGAAACGCTTGCTAGGAGAGCAACACCCAGATGTGGCCACCAGCCTCAACAACCTGGCAGTACTGTACTCTAGCCAGGGCAGGTACCAAGAGGCCGAACCCCTCTTACAGCAAGCCTATGACCTTAGGAAAAGCTTGCTAGGAGAGGAACACCGCGATGTGGCCACCAGCCTCAACAGCTTGGCAGGACTGTACTCAAGCCAGGGCAGGTACCAAGAGGCCGAACCCCTCTTACAGCAAGCCTTAGAACTGCAGAAACGCTTGCTAGGAGAGGAACACCGCGATGTGGCCACCAGCCTCAACAACCTGGGGGAACTGTACTCTAGCCAGGGCAGGTACCAAGAGGCCGAACCCCTCTTACAGCAAGCCTTAGAACTGCAGAAACGCTTGCTAGGAGAGGAACACCGCGATGTGGCCACCAGCCTCAACAACCTGGCTTTACTGTACTCAAGCCAGGGCAGGTACCAAGAGGCCGAACCCCTCTTCCTGCAAGCCTTAGAGGTTTTCAAACGCTTGCTAGGAGAGCAACACCCCGATGTGGCCACCAGCCTCAACAACCTGGCAGCACTGTATCATGCTCAAAGTAATATCACCCCTGCCCTTGAGCTGTTCGAGCAAGGATTGGAGGTAGAAGAACGGAACCTTAACTCTAATTTGGTTGCTGGTCCTGAGCCTCAAAAGCAAAAGTACCTTGATACTGTCACTAGTAGCACATACCGAGTGATTTCTTTGCACCTCAACGCAGCTGCCAACAATCCCAGAGCAGCCCGTCTGGCCTTGACTACCATCCTGCGGCGAAAAGGTCGCGTTCTCGATTTCATCACCAACAGCCAGCAAATCCTGGGTCAACAGTTAGACCCTGAAAGCCAGAGGTTACTGGAAGACCTCAACGCTACCCGCACTCAACTAGCCAACTTGTTCTACAGCCAAGGCTTAGACCCTAAAAGCCCAAGGTTACTCGATGACCTCAATTCTAACCCCACTCAACAAGCCAATCTGACCTACAACCGACCCCCAAATCTACCTCTTAAATACTATC
>NZ_JAAHHE010000308.1:0-7222 GCF_010692525.1 Moorena sp. SIO3B2 | reverse complement strand
ATCCTATAGCATATGTATTATTTCAATGGGAAATATATAGACCTTGGATTAAAGGTGCAACTATATATATTGTTCCTGATGAAATAATTTACGATCATGAGCAATTTTTAGATTTAATATTTCAAAATAAAATCAAGGAACTCACCATATCTCCTTCCTTAATACAAAGTATATTTAATACAATTGAAATCGAAACTATTACTGCAAAATTATCAGGCTTGGAAGTTTTTTGGGTAACCGGAGAAGCACTAACACAACAACTAAAATATCAATTGATAGATAGACTACCATCTGCTCGCTTATTCAATTATTATGGGATAAATGAATGTTTTACCGTTGCTATTGATAACCTGCGAGAAAGCGAAGATTTACCATCAGGATTCTGTGCTGTTGGGATTCCTTTTGAAGACGATGAAATAATTTTATTGGATGAGAATGGGCAGCAAGTTACTCCAGGGAAAGAAGGGGAGATGTATATTAAGAGTCCCTGCCTATTTCAAGCATATTTTAATAAACCAGAATTGACTGCTGAAAAGCTTGTTGACCTGAACGGCAATCGCTTTTTTAGAACAGGAGATTTAGCAGCTATTTTACCCAACGGCAAACTAGAAATTAGGGGTCGTTGTAATTATATGGTCAATCTGCGGGGATATAATGTATCTTTAGCTGGGATTGAAAACACCTTATTAGAACATCCTGAAATAAAAAGCTGTGTAGTTATTCTTCAAGGCAAAGAAGAAGCAGAAAAGAAACTGATCGCCTATTTCGTACCTCAGAAACAAAGCACTGAACCCCAGCAGATTAGGGAGTTAAAATTAAGGTTACGTCATCACTTACAAGACCATTTACCTCCTCATATGATTCCATCGGTGTTTGTGGTAATCGATAAAATTCCCATGACACCGATGGGTAAGTTGGATCGTCGCCAACTACCAAGTATAGACCATTCTCGCCCAGAATTGGCAGTACCTTTAGTCAAATCCCAATCCGATACAGAGAAACGTATTGCTCAGATTTGGCAAGAAGTACTTCAGTTAGAGGAAGTAGGAATTAATGATAATTTCTTTGATTTAGGTGGTAATTCTTTACTGCTGATCCGGGTTCACAAAAACCTGAGCAAAATCTTTGCAATTCATCTACCTGTAACAACACTGTTTGAACACCCAACCATCGCTACTCTAGCTCAACACTTGGAGCAAGATAAGGGAGGAAAAACAGCCGCTAAGCAGTACGAGAAAAGAAAGAAATCCATCGGGCATGGCTCCGATATAGCCATAGTGGGTATGTCTTGTAGGTTTCCTGGGGCAAACAATACCGATGCTTTCTGGAACAATTTACGAGATGGGGTAGAATCAATTTCCTTCTTTAGCGATCGCGAAATTGAGCTAGAAGATCCCAACTGGATCGAACACCCCAATTATGTTAAAGCCAGTCCTATCTTGCCAGATATTGACCTATTTGATGCTGAGTTCTTCGGCTACAGCGATAAAGAAGCTGAACTAATGGACCCCCAACATCGGCTTTTCCTGGAATGTGCTTGGGAAGCACTGGAAATTGCTGGTTATAATCCTGGAAATTATCCAGGTGCGGTGGGAGTTTATGGGGGTTCGAGTCCCAGCACCTATCTAATTAACAATATATCTCATAGCTTAGGATCTTCTCGGACAAGTCCTTTGCTTACCCATTGTCTATTTAGGGGCACTAAAGATGTCCATACCGACCTAGGCAATGGGGGAGATTACTTACCCATGCGGGTCTCCTACAAATTGAACCTAAAAGGGCCGAGTCTTAATGTTCAAACTGCCTGTTCCACCTCACTAGTTGCGGTTCACTTAGCTTGTCAGAGTTTACGCAGTGGTGAATCTGACTTAGCACTAGCTGGGGGGGTTTCGATCTTCGTTCCTCAAAAGACTGGTTATTTATACCAAGAAGGCATGATGTTGTCTCCCGATGGTCACTGTCGTGCTTTTGATGCTGAAGGTCAAGGAACTTTATTTGGTAGTGGAGTTGGCATAGTTGTCTTGAAGCGATTAGAGGAAGCGATCGCTGATGGAGACCATGTATATGCCACCATCAAAGGGTCAGCAATTAATAATGATGGGGCGGTTAAAGTTAGCTACACAGCTCCTAGCATAGAAGGACAGATAGCAGCCATTTCCGAAGCACTGGCGATGGCTAACATAGATCCTAGGACGGTGAGTTATGTGGAAACCCATGGAACTGGGACACCCCTGGGAGATCCAATTGAGATTGCAGCACTGACAAAAGCGTTTCGACAAAGTACGAACAGCCAGGACAATAATTTTTGCGCGATTGGATCGGTGAAAACTAATATCGGGCATCTCGATGTGACCGCAGGGATAGCAGGTCTAATTAAAACAGTGCTGGCACTCCACAATAAAGCCATCCCACCAAGTTTGCATTTTAAAGAACCCAATCCCAACATAGATTTCCCCAATAGTCCCTTTTACGTTAATACAGCCCTCACCCCATGGGAAGCAAAAGTCACCCCTCTCCGTGCTGGAGTCAGTTCTTTCGGTATGGGCGGAACCAATGTCCATGTTGTTCTGGAGGAAGCCCCGAAACAAGTTGAAAGTGGATCCCCCCTAACCCCCCTTAATAAGGGGGGCATAAGCGAAGCATCCCATGGCCTTAATAAGGGGGGCAACAACGAAGCATCCCATGGCTTCCCCCTTGCTAAGGGGGGCATAAGCGAAGCATCCCATGGCTTCCCCCTTGCTAAGGGGGACGGGAGGGGGATCGACGGGGGTGATGCAAAAGTCAAAAGTGAACGTTCTGTGCATATTTTGACTCTATCAGGGCAAACAGAGCAGGCTGTGGCAGAGTCGGTACAGAATTATATAACTTATCTGGAGTCCGATCCAAAGGCAGAGATTGGTGATATCTGTTTTACTGCCAATGGTGGACGTCAGCATTTTAACCATCGTTTGGCTGTTATTGCTGGCTCCACTCAAGACCTTCTGGAGCAGTTGCAAAGGTTTGGAAAGCCTGTTGATATCAACGATAGTTCCGAACCCCCAACAATTCACTCCCTCAAAGCAGACTCTACCAAGCAGATTGCCTTTGTGTTTACCGGACAAGGTTCTCAGTATATTGGTATGGGTCGTCAACTCTACCAAACTCAGCCCACTTTCCGCAAAACTTTAGACGAATGCGATCGCATCCTCCGTTCCTACTTAGATATTCCCTTGTTGGAAGTTCTCTACCCGGATTTAGATAACAGGGAACAGGGAACAGAACCTGACTCACCCATTCACCAAACAAGCTATACCCAACCTGCCATCTTTGCCATTGAATATGCCCTGGCCGGGTTGTGGAAATCCTGGGGTATCGAACCCGATGTAGTTATGGGTCATAGCATTGGGGAGTATGTGGCGGCTTGTGTTGCTGGGGTTTTTAGCCTAGAAGACGGACTGAAACTAATTGCCGAACGGGGTAGGTTGATGCAATCCTTACCCCAAGACGGAGAAATGCTAGCGTTGTTAGCTTCAGTTGCAGAAGCAGCAGAAGCAATTAAACCCTATGGCCGGGATGTCTCTCTTGCTGCGATTAATGGACCCCAGAGTGTGGTAATTTCGGGAGAAAGAGCCGCGATTAACACCATTGAGCGCAATCTTGCCGCAAAGGGAGTCAAAACCAAGAAATTAACTGTTTCCCATGCTTTCCACTCTCCCTTGATGGAACCGATATTGGCAGAGTTTGAGCAGGTGGTGGCACAGGTGCGGTTTAATTTACCACAGTTAAAACTGATCAGTAATGTTACGGGAGAATTAGCCACAGAAGAAATAACCACTAGCAAATATTGGTGCGATCATCTCCGGCAACCAGTACAATTTATGGCTAGTATGTCAAGCTTGGAAAAACTTGGGATAGATGTATTGGTAGAGATTGGAGCCAAACCAATTTTATTAGGAATGGGTCGTCAGTGTCTCCCCGAACATCAAGGGTTATGGTTACCTAGTTTGCGTCCTGGACAAGAAGATTGGCAACAAATATTAACCAGTTTAGCAGGACTATATTTGCATGGTGTGCCAGTCAATTGGCTCGGTTTTGACCAAGACTTTGCTCGTCACCGCATTCCCTTACCCACTTATCCTTTTCAAAGGCAACGTTATTGGGTGAGTCCAGAGGATAGTTTAATGGGAATAACTGCCCCTTCAACATCCCCAGGAGCGATTGGCGCGGTAGCCCCAGCGCTAAAAGCGATCGCACCAAAAGATATAGGTAAAAAGCCGGATATTACTGACTGGTTTTATATTCCATCTTGGAAACGGTCTATTACCCCCGCTTATCAACCAGGTGAAAAGCTGCTTGAGTCTGACACTCTAGTATTTATCGATGAGTGCGGACTGGGAGAGGAACTAGCAGAAAAACTGGCAATACAGGGGAGTGACGTTGTAAGGGTGAGTCGCGGTTCGGAGTTTGCTAAGCACAGCGATCGCGTCTACACCATTAACCCGACCCAAGCTGATGACTACCATACCCTACTCCAAGAACTGAAACAACTGAATAAAAACCCCAGTAGCATTATTCATCTCTGGAGTGTCACCCCAAATAACCACACAGAATTAGGAATAGAATCTTTTGAAGCGTCTCAGGATTTGGGTTTATACAGCCTGATATTTCTTGCCCAAGCCCTTGACAAACTGAATTTGATCGATCCACTCCAACTTACAGTTGTATCAAACAACCTGCAGGAAGTGAGCGGAGAGGAAGTATTATCTCCAGAGAAAGCAACATTGCTGGGAGCCTGTAAAGTGATTGGACAAGAATATCCAAATATAAACTGTCGCAGTATTGATATTGTTCTTCCCCCATCCCAAAAGCAAAAGCAGGAAAAACTTCTAACCCAACTACTGGCAGAAATTACAGCACAGTCGGAAGATTTAACCATCGCTTACCGGGGTAAACATCGCTGGGTGCAAAAGTTTGAACCCATGGGATTAGAAACACCTGGAGCAGAGACATTACCTCTGACAGAAGAAGGGGTTTATCTGATTATCGGTGGACTAGGGGCGATTGGTCTGTCCCTAGGGTTACACTTGGCAAAAACTGTACGCGCCAAACTAATCTTAATAGGGCGTTCGCAGTTTCCTGCCAGGGATGATTGGTCTCAATGGCTAGCTACTCACAATGCAGAGGATCGGATTAGTCGCAAAATTCAGAAATTGCAGGCTATGGAGGCTATGGGAGCCGAGGTGATGGTACTCAGTGCTGATGTAGCCGATGGACAACAAATGGAGGCTGTAGTCGCACAAGCAGAGGCTCGCTTTGGTAACATCAATGGAGTCATCCACAGTGTTATGTTTACTGGAGACAAAGCATTGTGTTCCATCAAGGAAATAACTAAAACTGATATTTGGCAGCACTTTCAAGGAAAAGTACAGGGAACCATAGTTTTATCAACGGTTTTGCAAAACAAAAACCTTGACTTTTGCATCTTAATGTCCTCCATAGCATCAGTGCTAGGAGGTTTGGGGGACGTTGCTTACTCAGCGGCCAATTTGTTTATGGATGTTTTCGTTCACCAGCAGAACCGAAGTAATTCCGTTCCTTGGCTGAGTGTGAACTGGGAGACTTGGGAATTCGAGAAACAAGATCAAAATTATGAGATTGCAGCAGGGCTGGCTGAATTTGCCATAACTCCAGAAGAAGGTATCCAAGCTTTTGAAAGGGTTTTATCCACTCCAGAACTCGATCAAATTATTGTTTCCAGTGGAGATTTACAAGCTCGTATCGATCGATGGGTCAAACTTAAATCTGTAAAAGAACGAAATAACAAGCATCAACAAGCATCATCTCCGCCGGTTGAGTTGCGTAAGCAATTGGAGACAGTTCCTGTGGGAGAGCGTCAGGGATTATTGGTTACTCACGTCCGGGCGCAGGTAGCCAAGGTACTCGGAATTTCTCCTGAGCGAATAACATTAGAGCAAAAACTCATAGACTTAGGATTAGATTCTTTGATGTCTATTGAATTGAGAAATGCTCTTCAATTGAGTCTGGGTTTGTCTGTGCCTTCTACTTTACTCTTTGACTATCCCACACCGGAAGCGTTGACTAGTTATTTGGCTCAAGAAGTTGCTCACTTGGAGGACTCAAAAAGTTTAACCGATGCCGCAATTCAACAAGGTATAGTTGAGGATGACTCTTACCACTCTACCTTAGTATCGATTCAGCCAAATGGTTCAAAACTTCCTCTGTTCTTTGTCCCCGGAGTCTTGGGAAATGTTTTCGATATCTATCCCTTGGCACAACACCTAGATTCAGAGCAACCTTTATACGGCTTGCGAGCCCTTGGTTTAGATGAGGGGGAAAAGCCATTAACCCGAATGGAAGACATAGCAGCCCATCACATCAAAGCCTTACAAGCCGTTCAGCCTAAGGGTCCATATTTTCTGGGCGGTCATTCAGCAGGAGGAAAGGTGGTTTTTGAGATGGCTCAACAGTTAAAAAATCAGGGACAGGAGGTAGCTTTACTTGCCATTATGGATGGTTTAGGGACAAATCTGCAAAAATATCAAGATTTTGCTGAGTGGGACAATAGCAAACTGATCGACGATCTAAGCAGTTTCTATCAAGGTTCTTTGGGAGAAGCGGTCAAAGTTGATCCTGAAAAACTTCAATCTATTGGAGAAGACCGCAAATTAGATTACCTTCTGGAAAGATTGACCATAGGTGGTTTGAATTTAAGCCAAGGTGAACTAAAACGCATTTTTCAAATTTACAAAGCTAACGTTCAAGCTGATGTTGACTATATTCCACAGGAGAGTTACCCAACTGCAATTACTTTCTTCCGAGCTATGGAAACAGAAGTCTTTGAGGCTACCCTCGGTGAAACAACAATACTGGAAGACCCAACTTGGGGCTGGGGAGAGATTTCTGCTCAACCTGTTACAATTCACAAGATTCCAGGCAACCATTTCACGATGATGCGAGAACCCAATGTTGGAGTTCTAGCTCAAACCCTTAGGACTTGTCTGGAAAGCAACTGCAATCTCTAAACTAATTGCACTATCAACAATCTCTGATTAACTATAGCGTTTATCGTAGCTATGAGGTACACATTATTTTTTCCCTCTTCCCTCTTCCCTCTTCTCTCTTCCCTGCTCCCTGCTCCCTGCTCCCTACTCCCTGTTCCCTGTTCCCTGTTCCCTGTTCCCTGTTCCCTTGTGTTTTATAAAATTACCGAAAAATAGAACAA
>NZ_JAAHHE010000307.1:0-7237 GCF_010692525.1 Moorena sp. SIO3B2 | reverse complement strand
CCAATATGGTCCCAATAGTGCTACAGCAGTTCAACTTATGGATATTGCTGGTTGGGTATAACAGTTATAAATTAGATCAAGTACTGTCGTTTTAGGGAGTAGGGAGCGGTGCGACCCGTGGCGAATTTAATTACGGGTCAAGCGCACCGAGGGAGTAGGGAGTAGCGCCGATAAAGCAAAAACTCCTCTTTTCCCTGTTCCCTATTCCCTTTTTTTTTATCCCAACACCATGAACCTTGACCTATTCTGACTCCTGAGTGCTAAATTTTAGTGCTTTTACTTGAAGGGGTCAGATTTTTATTAAAGCTATGGGTGATTTGTCAAGTATCGTTTACAAAACAATACATCAATCAGTAAGCCTTGGTAATTCTATAGGGTTTTTATTTGAGATGTAAACATAGGACTGCATCAATAAAGGAAACACACAACAGGCAAGAGTAGGAAAGAGTTTCAAAGAGTTTTTGATGTTATGAAAAATCACCAAGGTTGTTTATGACCTATTTGTAAATGCTATAGCCAGGGCTATTTCATTCTAAAAAGTGCCAAAATATGCTTAAGCCCAAATTGGCATTTTCTTTGTGCTTGAGCCATGTTGTCAAACCCTGCATCTCGATAAAGATTCAGAGCTAAATTACGAGCGATCGCCCAAATTTGTACCAGAGGAGTTGTCCTGATACGAGATTTATCTTCACCCTGAGTGACATCTCTGACATAATGAACTTTGTTCTCTACGCCCCAATAGCCTCGAATCCGCTTGGCAAATTGTTCAGCCGTTTCTTTCAAGTCAGAGATATAGTATCGGATCTGGGTCTGATCAGTATTTGTAGTAATCCGTCGGGACTGAACTTGAATCACGGTAGCTAATCCAGGCCAAGAAGGCAAACCTTGGGTAACTTGGCAAATACTAACACTTCGTTTTTCTATTCGACCGTGTCCTTTATTGATCTGTTCAAAAGATTGCTGAGGAACGAACTGCTGTTGGGCGGCTGCAAAAAGTTTTGGTTGGTTCCCTTTAAGGGCTGCTATATAGTGATTCCCACTATCGATGATCAGCTGACAAGTTTTTTTTGGGTGTTTATGGCATCAAAGGCAAAAACCACGCCTTTGAGTGCTAGTGCTTTGATCAACTCTGGCACTGCCTTAATCTCATTCGTTTTTTTGACAACCATATCAGGCTTGAGAATTAATCCTCTCTCTACCAAGTAGGCACTCACTAACATAATTGCGGGATGGCGATCGCAATGTGGATTGTCTTGTTCGACCATAAATGACCCTCTCAAAACTTTCCCATCTACCCCTAAAGTCTCTCCCGCTTCCGGAGTGATCTCGAAAAAGCAAGCGAGCCTTGCTGAATAATCTGAGTAATCCATATTCAGTAACACTCGGCGGATTGTGCTGTATGATGGCAGTCGGTTGACTTGAAACAATTGGCTCAACTCCTCACGATTGTTTCAATCCAATCAGCGATCGCTAAAAATCCTTTATTCCCTGCAGCGACTGCTAGGGTAAAGATAGCCAGACATAGAGCCATTGAGTGTCTTCTTCCCTGCCCTCTACGAGCATCTGGTAAATCAGAAAAGGCTTCTAAAATAGCAATTTGACCCATCGATGTTGATTCTCTTGTGCCCTTGTGCCGGGAGCCGGTCTGGCATTGCAGAACAAATGAACTATGTACCATCAGAGCAAGCTTAAACCCATGAGGGGGCATTATATTTAGTACAAATGTTCTGCCTAAGCGACATCCTCCCTCTTGTGCCTTAGCATCTTATCTTACCATCTAGAATGAAATAGCCCTGATGCTATAGCTTTGCAGGCTTTTAGCTCCGGAAGCGTAACCAGAACCCTAGCTTATCAATCCAAAACAGATAACTACAACGATAATTAGAGCATCAGCGACCTAAAGGTTTCCATCCTAAATCCTAGTCACAGCAAGAGATTGAGGCTTTGATAACGAAATATTAATTACAAGTTATTAACAAGCTATTGACAAATAGTGACAACTAAAATTTTTCTTGTACAACATAAAAATGTAAATAAAATCTTAATAAAAGGTAAATAAAAAATCCAAAAAATTTTGTCAAATTCTTTGACAAAATTTTTTGGATAATGATAAAGTTCTATAGGCATTCAATTGGTGCATGTCATCTAGGTAACTTAGGCATGATGCAACTCACGCATGTTTGATTAGCCTTAGCCTTGTCAAGGATCAAGTCAGGCTTAGCCTGGAGCCTAAGCAACCGAAAAATTGATGTACCCAGAACAAAAAACTAGAACAGTGAGCAGCTGTAAAGCTTGAATGAAGATCAAATTAGCAAAATTAATTACCACGATTGTGGCAGTGGTGATATTTTCCCTAGCAGGATTGGTGCCGCCAGCCTCTGCCCAGGCAATTCTGCCACAACCAGACCCCGAATTTAACGGCGACATCGATGTCAGCTACAAAAATTCCACCCCAGACACCTCGATTCTACAATCCCCGGAAGCCCCGGAGGGGGCACCAAACATTGTGCTGGTGCTTCTCGATGATGTCGGCTTCAGTTCAGCCGCAACATTCGGTGGACCTGTTAAAACAGATACCCTAGACAAACTGGCTAGCGAGGGTCTGAGCTATACTCGCTTCCACACAACCTCCCTTTGCTCGCCAACTCGTGCAGCAATGTTGACAGGGCGTAACCACCAGTCAGCGGCCAATGCAGCTATTGAGGAAATCGCAGTAGGTTATCCAGGCTATACCGGAAGGATTCCTAAGAGTACAGCCACCATCGCTCAGATTCTCCAAGACAACGGCTATAGCACAGCTTGGTTCGGTAAAAATCACAACGCTCCTGATAACGAGACAAGTATGGTAGGCCCGTTTGATCGCTGGCCTAATGCTTTGGGATTTGACTACTTCTATGGGTTCATCAGTGGCGAAACTGACCAGTGGTATCCTGCACTGTATGAAAACCTAAACCCCATAAATCCACCAGCAACCACCAGCGACGGAAAAACCTATAACCTTGGGCACGACCTGGCGGATAAAGCGATTACGTGGATGAGAAATCAGCATTCCATTGCACCGGACCGACCCTTCTTCCTTTACTTTGCACCAGGGGCGACCCACGCACCGCACCAGCCACCCGAAGAGTATCGTAACCATTACGATGGCGTGTTCGATAACGGTTGGGACGATTGGCGTAATAAGATCTACAAGTTTCAGCAGGAACTGGGTGTAATTCCAATCGATGATGAAGGCAACCCAATTGGCGAACTCACTGACCGGCCTGACCAGATACCTGCTTGGGATAGCTACGATCCCGATTACCAGGAGATCTTGGCCACCCAGATGGAAATCTATGCAGCGTTTCTGGAATATACCGATGACGAGGTAGGTCGAGTCATTGATGCTATTCCCGAGGAAGACTTGGATAACACCATGATCATCTATATTGTTGGTGACAACGGTGCTGCTCCTGCAGGTTCTGAAGATGGGGTTTGCAACGAGCTGAAGAGCCTCAACGGATTGCCAACTTCCAAGGACGAAAACATAGCTTGCAAAGACAATTGGGGCATGCCTGGAACCTCACCCGAATATGCCGTCGGCTGGGCCTGGGCTACAGACGCGCCCTTCCGTTGGACGAAGAAGGTGGGTTCCTACTTCGGTGGTACTCGTAACCCCATGGTAATTAAATGGCCTGCCAAAATTAGCAATGATTCAACTGAAAGACGATTCCGCAATCAGTTTCACCACGTCATTGATATCGCACCCACTATTCTCGAAGTTGCTGGGATTGAAGAACCCTTTATGGTTAACAGCATTCAGCAGAAGCCGATTGAGGGGGTCAGCTTAGCTTATACCTTTGACGATGATAAGAGCAAAGCTTACGAGTTGTGCACAGATCCAACCGATCAAATTGAAGGTGAACCTGATGATCTGTGCCAATATAAATACGTCCACAATACTCAATACTTCGAGATGTATGGTAATCGGGGGATCTATAAACCCGACGGAGAAAACGAATGGATGGCATCGACTCTCCACAGGTACCCGTTTACTCCTACAAGCGGTCAAATGACCCAGGACTTTGATGAGGATACTTGGGAACTCTTCGACCTGGCAACAGACTTCACCCAAGCTACTGACTTATCTGCAGACAATCCTGATAAGTTAGAAAATCTCAAAGAACTATTCATGATCGAAGGAAGTAAGTATAATGTCTTCCCACTAGATGATCGCTTTTCTGAACGAGGTGATGTGAGTTTGCGTCCCAGTTTTACCTCTGGACGGGATCATTTCGAATTCTATGAGGGGGCAGTTCGCCTACCAGAAGGGGTAGCGCCGGACGTGAAAAACACATCTCATGACATCATAGCTGACGTTAACATTCCTGATGGGGGAGCCGACGGCGTACTCCTGGGCATGGGTGGAGAGGTAGGAGGCTATACCTTCTACGTCAAGGACAATAAGCTCAACTACACCCACAACTATTTTGGCCAATACTGCGACATTACCTCAACCCAAGACGTACCAACGGGTGATAATGTTGAGCTTAAGTTTACCTTCAATTACGATGAAGAGAATGGAGAAAACGTCGGTGGAGGAGGTACCGGTACACTGTTTATTAATGGTACACAGCTTGGCCAAGCTCACATGGACAAAACCGTCCCCGCACGCTATTCTCTGGAGACCCAGGATGTAGGGATGGACTTGCTCTCACCAACCAGCTATCACTATGACTCACCCTTCGAGTTCACCGGCACGCTTAATAAGCTGACGATGGACATTCTCTCAACACGTGATCCGCAAGACGACTCCATACCTGAGTGTCAATGGACCTATCTAGATGGAACACCTGTGGAGCAACAGGCTCAAGAAGTTGAGAATCAAGAGGTTGTGGATGAAAAAGCTGAGATAGTGAATGAACTTAAGCACTATCTAGAGGACAAGGAAGATGGAAACTTTGGGTTCCTCAAGGAGCTTATTCAATATCTAAATCAGAGATATTGAATAGAGAATAAGGTATGAAGAAAGGCTTGATTTAACTCTTGCCCCATACCCTATAGCAGAAGTCAGAAGTCAGAAGTCAGAAGTAAAACTCTTGGGCTTACTTAGGTTTGAGACTTTTGTCATGTCATAACTGCCCTGTCTTGATGCAATAGCGAGTGGGGGAAACCCCCAAGACCGCGCTGCATCGCTGGCGACTGCTATATTCCCGAATAATTACACTATTAGACATCTTTGGGAAATCAGATTTTAGGTTAAGCTTGGCTTAGCTTCCAGAATCCTTTCCCAGAGATGTTTATTAGTATTTTTGTAAGCATTCAGCGGTCAGGGCTCAGCGGTCAGCGCTCAGCCAAAGGATCACGCTACGCGAACAGGTTATTTTATTCAAAAACACCGATTGCGCTACGCGCATTAGCTGATAGCACCTCAAGTAGCGTGCGCTACGCGCATTAGCTGAATGCTTACATGATATCAATGAAAAGAACTTTAGGCTTAGGGCTATAGTAGCTTAATCAGGGTCACAAATAATTTTTTAAAGAATTTTTTTTTTGGGTGCGTTCCGAAAGCACCCTACTGGCGTGGCACAGCTAAAGTAGCAGAATATATGTTAGGAAAAACCCTTAATCTCTTAGAAATTAAGGGTTTTTCCTAAAGCAAAATTTTAGCTGTGTCAGTCCACTACTTAACTGTAGATTTTTTCCGATAGCGGTTTTCAATTAGGTGAGGTACATGTTTTAAGGGAGTAGGGACTAAGGCCGTGGGCCACGCTTACTGGCAGCTCCATAGGCTCCTAGGAGGGGAAGTGAGGTAAGAGGGGAAAAATCCTGTGTACCTGATTAGACTAAGAACCGCTATTCTTGACGAAGTACCAAAAAGTGCTGTCGTCTTGTTGTTGGTTTTTGGTAGTCTCCACACAATGGTCGTCG
Source organism: Moorena sp. SIO3B2 (assembly GCF_010692525.1). Classification (NCBI taxonomy): domain Bacteria; kingdom Bacillati; phylum Cyanobacteriota; class Cyanophyceae; order Coleofasciculales; family Coleofasciculaceae; genus Moorena; species Moorena sp. SIO3B2. The sequence continues at coordinate 1,327 of NZ_JAAHHE010000307.1, read as the reverse complement.
TTGTGACAGCCTGTATTAACTGGGGCTTTCAAATGCCCTCCCGTATAATTTTGGTAACCATTGAGCAGACGGAATGTTTCATTCTCAGTGATTTCTCCTGAAGCCAACTGTATGATCCAGCTACCACTATTGTCATCTCTGTTAGAACTTTTAGCAGTAGATACATGCAACTCAGTCTTATCATCTTCTGATTCCCATTTTTTAGTATCTAAAAATCCTCCATCCCCTTGATATTGGTTCTGAAGGTGTATGGCATCCTGGTTCATAACAGAATCCCCCTCATTCTTATTATTAATTCCAGCATATGTTATTTTCCATATGCCGCTATTTGTATCTCGATTATTATCGTCATACAGAGATACACATAGATAATTAGCATCACAATCGGATTTGTAAGTATCCATGTACTTCCAGTCTGAATCAAGGTTATTTCTCACAACATTGACCAGATCGCCGTATTTTAGGGTGTCGGCATGGGCAGCAGACACAGATGTGCAGAATACATAAAGTATCGCTACCAATACAAAGGTTAGCTTTTTCAGCATTTTTATTCCAGAATTTTCAAGTTAACAGGGAATCAGAATGGCACTACTGCGCTCCCAATATAGATAGGGTGTTTGAACCGGCACAGTAGATGCTACTAAATCCATTACTAAATGGTTTCATCAAAGAAGCGTGATTAGTTTTGGCTTAACATTAAATTAAGATTTTTTCGGATTAGTGAAAGTATCCGTAGATACTCCTCTTTTATCAAACGTAAGCATTCAGCCGTCAGCATATGCTGACTATCAAACTAGGTTGAAACATTGATTTTTGCTTGGCTTTATCCTCGAAAAATCGTTGATTGATCCGAGAGTGACAGAAGAGGGATATAGGGGTTATAAACGAGTTCTGAAAATCCATAAACCCAAAATCATTGTTAGTGCCAGCATCCTGCCCGGATCAGATTTCACAATCTATTTATAATTGCTATAGTAAATGTGCCGTAGGGTGCCTTAGGAAACGCACCCTACGCACTTAACCCTTGGCCTTTCGCCCACGCTACGCGAACAAGCCAATAACCTTGGCCTTTGGCCACGCTACGCGAACAACCTTGGCCTTTGGCCACGCTACGCGAACAACCCAATAACTTTCAACCTTTATAATTATTATCCCTGAGATTTAGCAATCTTTAAACTCAATAAAATTACTGGGATAATTCCTACTAAAACAATCGCTAAGGCTGGTGCTGATGCCTGTATTAATCGTTCATCGGAGGCATACTGGTAAACTCGTACTGCCAGGGTGTCAAAATTAAACGGTCGCATGATCAGAGTTGCTGGTAACT
>NZ_JAAHHE010000306.1:0-7261 GCF_010692525.1 Moorena sp. SIO3B2 | reverse complement strand
TTGCCTCTTGCCTGCCCGTAGCGCTATAAATTTAATTGTGTCCGACTATTTAAATTACTCAACAACGTTTATCTGATCATGATTACTTGTTGTGGTTTGCGACTGTAAGGACAGAATTTCTGACACAAGTTCATTAGTGTAGACCTTGGCAGCAGAGTAAACCAGATGATCGGCATTTTCCATCTGCTCCTTGGGAAAGGTCATTGGCTCTCGGAAAATGTAGTGTACTCGTTCACTCTTGGCAGCATAGGCACCGAGAGTTTCTTGAAGTTGATTAAAATAGGCTTGAAAATCCTCATGCTCATAAAGACCTTCATACATTGGGCTGTTGGCTAAGTAAACATTAAAACCATACTCTTCCGCCAGTGCCACTATTCGTTCCAAAGCTTGACGGTTGTAGGGCGAAAGATTAAATTGATTGTTTCTGGCAAAATTGATATGCGACTCCTTCTGTGCTTCTACATAACTAGGGTTGGGTTTTTCCCAAACCATGAACCCATCTTCTTCTATATTGTAGCTTCTGACTTCCTTGAACGTATCCAGAGGAAACCTGAACCATAACGAAAGACTCTTGTTTTCAGAATAGAGGGGAAAATATCGCTCGATAAATAAAATACCCGGACCGCGTAAACGAATCTTTAGTGGTGGTTCAAGCTCCTGCCAGTATCCCCAACTCAAAGGAACTCTCGCTAGTAACGGAAAGTTAATTCCGCGATGCCAAACATCGTAGACATGCACGATCAGAACATTTTTTGGAGCTCCAGATTGCTGTATATATTTTTCTAGCATCCAGGCATCGTTGAGGCTCAACATGTTGCCGATAGTGCAGAGATTGATTGAGGTAACATCGAGTCTCTCGTTGAGAATACTTGGAACTACCCCCTGGTTACAACTGGAATCTCCTAGGATGAGCCAGTCAACAGGTTGCTTCAAGCCCAGTAACATTTCCCATTTTTCCTTGACCAACCAATAGCCTCGATTAGGTCGATGGTCATTCAGATACCATTTAGCTGCAAAATTGCACAAAATAACAAGTATCAGAGTTCCCAATAGAGATAGCAAGACTCCTCGACGGTTGGCTGAGCCAATAATTTCTTCTGGTAGCTGTTGATTGGCGCGTTGTGCCATGTTTTTCCTTAACTCTTTACTCTCGTCATTAATCAAAATCAGAATTGGAAGTAGATGAATTCTCCAGATGTGCGAACACCGAAAACACAAATCCAGATAATCAAGAAACTGTAGACCGGAACCCGACACCAATAGTTTAGCTTTGTTAGGATAAGCAGGTCACGGGTCACATACTGATAGATCTGAACCATGACCAATGGCAAGCAGAAAAACACTAAGTCATATCCCAAGAGTAAACTCTGATCTGATCTACCCACCCCCACTCTGGTAAGCATGTAATAGATTTGATCGGCTGAACTGGAACGGAAGATTACCCAGCCAATGTTAGTCAGGATAAACATCAACAACATTTTGCCCAAGATCCTTAGATAGGAATACTTACCGCTCCAAGGATCTTGATGTTCTGGATTCTTATCAAAGATGCGGTAGATGATCAGAATCAGCCCGTGAAATGCACCCCAGATCACAAAGTTCCAGGCAGCTCCATGCCAAAGACCGCCCAGAAGCATTGTTAAAAACAAGTTACGGTAGGTGTTTAAACTACCCTGGCGGTTACCACCTAAGGGAATATAAAGATAATCTCGTAACCAAGTAGATAGAGAAATATGCCATCGTAACCAAAAATCACTGGGATTGAGAGCAAAATAGGGTAGCTTGAAATTCACCATCAACTCAAAGCCCATCAGCTTGGAAATTCCTCGCGCAATGTCAGAGTAACCAGAGAAATCTCCGTAGATTTGCACGGTAAAAGCCAGAATACCGATCAGGACATCCAACCCCTGATATTGGGTGTAGTTATTGAATATTGGATTGGCGATAGTCGCCATATTATCAGCAATTACTACCTTTTTAAAATACCCCCAAATAATTAGTAATATCCCCGCATTAATTTGTTCTATATTGAGATTACGTGGTAATATGATTTGGGGTATTAGCGTAGTTGCTCGTTCGATCGGGCCTGCCACCAACTGGGGAAAAAAGGAAACAAAAAGTGCAAAATCCAGGAAATTACTAATCGGCTTCAACTTTCCTCGGTAGATGTCGATGGTGTAACTCATCGTTTGGAAAGTGTAGAAAGAAATCCCTACAGGCAGCAGGATAGTTAAGGTAACCCAGTCAACCTGAAGTCCAACAAGTTTAAGCAAACTGCTGAAACTTTCTGCGAAAAAGTTAAAATATTTGAAGAAACCCAGTAGGGAAAGATTAAAAATTAAAGAGATACACAGGAGTAGTTTTCGTTTTCGCTCTTCTTTGATGTCTTGGAGCTGTTTTCCTACTGTAAAATCAACAACCGTGGAGAGAGCTAGGAGCGAGAGAAACCGCCAATCCCACCATCCGTAGAACACATAGCTAGCAATCAGCAGCAGAATGTTCTGGGCTTTATAGTTCCTATTTAAAAACAGGTAAAGCGTGTAGACAATGATGAAGAAAAGGACAAAAATAAATGAGTTAAATAACATCTTGGAGTTTCCTAAATTTGTTCATGGTCCTCTCATTCTGATCGGTACTCCAGCTTGTAGGGTGGGCAAAAAAAGTTGGCTTCTTTTGAGTAGTCTAGATTAGATGATTTTGCCCACTCTACTTTAATTGATAGTTTTAATTGATATTTTTTTTACAGGCAAGTCCCTTTGTTCACGGTTTTATCATTCGGAGCGGTACTCCAGGTTTAACTGAACTCCACTGATTTAGGCAGTGGTATTGGTCTTGGATTGAGGGAGTCTATATAACCTCAGTGCAAATCGTTGGATCTTGTTCCTTAGCCAAAGTAATTTTATCCTGACTAGGGATAGGAATCCGCCTCTGCTGATAAAGTGGATGTAAATAGACAAAAATCTGGCAAGCTTATTCAAGACAAGAAGCTCAGATTTATCAATAATAGATTCGTAGATGTTAAATTCTTGTTCATTCGGTTTCGGAATTGTCCTAAATTCGATATGAGCCTGTTCATATAGGTTACTTGGATAGCTCATCTTTTCGGCTAAGAATCCTAATAAGTTATCTACAGCCTGTTTATATTTATCTAGGTATTCCGGCGTTCTTTTTTGCTTCTGTCCATAGTGATTGTTGTTACCATGGGCTCTATACATTACCAGAGGTTTGGCTAGATAAAATTTTCTAGCTCCTACTATTGAAGCTCCGAAAACTAAGCAGTCATCTGCACGAATGCGCCAATCTTCTTGCTGGGGAAGCGGTAGGAACTTCTCGAGTACATGTCTACGCATCGAAACTGTCGAAGTTCGATGACCTACCCATGCTTTTTTATAGAGAGTGGCGATTCTGGAATAGCCCAAATCTCGTGTATTGTTGTAGCAACTGGCGATTCGTTCTTCATTCCCAAATACCTCAGCGCTACAAAACAGAAAATCACACTCTGGGTGCTCTTGGTAAAATTTTACTACTTCTGCAATGTAATTTTCTTTATAAAGGTCATCGGCATCAAGAAAACAGATAATATCTCCACAAGAAGCAATAAATCCCGCATTAAAACTTGAAAGCTGCCCCTCATTTTTATCTTTCAATACCAGCTTGACTTTTTCGTTAGCTGCAAAATTTTTATGTAATATCTGGGCAGATTTATCTGTTGATTTATCATCGACAACAATAATCTCATCTACGGGAAATGATTGTTGGAGCACACTATCGATAGCATCACTAACATAATGCTGATAGTTATAGTTGTTAATTAAAACCGATAGTTTCATATTTTTTTAAATGTATAAAAAAATTATTGTTAAATAATCTGACATAATATAGCGTTTATCATAGCTATGAGGTACACATTATTTTTTACCTATTGCCTATTGCCTATTGCCTATTGCCTATTGCCTATTGCCTATTGCCTATTGCCTATTGCCTATTGCCTATTGCCTATTGCCTATTGCCTATTGCCTATTGCCTATTGCCTATTGCCTATTGCCTATTAGCTGCTCCCTGCTCCCTAAAACCCAGAGATTTGTACCTCATGGGTATGAGATTTGCTATATACAGGTACCATCAATTAAAGCTAGAGCTGTCAACCAAATTTTTAAGATTAGGTTCGGTGACTTCGGTACCAGGTAGCTCCCATGACTAAAACTCCTGTCAACCCTAATGCTGCAATCAGTGGCAGTATGTCTCCTGTTCTCAGTGCCTTTAAACCAGAGCTACCTATTAACACAAAAGGGAAAACACCCGGAATGATGCCTAGAACCGTACCCAGAAAATAGTCCTTGAAGCTAACTGAGGTGAGACCAGCAGCAAAATTGACTAAACCATAGGGAATGATTGGCAGTAGTCGAATCGCAAATATGTATAACACCCCTCCGCGACGCACTTCAGTGTCCATCGCCCGCCAACTTTTAGCTAGCTTCTCAACCACTAGCTTACGCCCGACAGTGCGGGTATAAGCGAAGGATACCACTGCGGCAATTACCGCAGCAACACTAGTCCAGAGTGTACCTAACCACGGACCAAAGATGGCTCCTCCAGTTAAATTAAGTGCTGTTGAAGGGAGTATTAACACAGTCGCTACAACATAAAAGATGATATAGATCACTGGTGCCCAGATCCCAGCCTGTCTCAGCCAAGACTGAAGTTGCTCTGGCTCAATGCCTCCAAGTAAATGCATCACTAAAGCAGTTGCAAAGAGACAAACAAATGTGAGCAAGACAACAAACCGCTTATAGTTGAGCATCAAATAACGCTCCTACTTATCCAATCAGTCATTACATTTATCTCCGGTAAAAAGTTATTTTTATCTACTGTAATAGTAAATTTAACAGTGAATTATATCATATATAATACCGTAATTATAACCTATTTTTATATTATTTATTTTTTTGAGGAAATAACTTGATCATTTAGTGAATATGTTTTTGGTAAACCGTAGAGTTCACGAACTAGATAAATCGGTCTTTGTTTCGATTCTTCAAAGATGCGACCAATGTATTCACCAATTATACCTAGTGTCAGCAATTGCACTCCTCCTAAAAAAAGTATGACTACCATTAATGAGGCGTAGCCAGGAAGATCAATCCCAAACAGTAACGTACGAACTATTAGGAAAGCAGCATAGAGGAATCCAGCTATAGAAAGGATGAGACCGACATAACTCCAAACCTTTAAAGGCAGGAGACTAAATGATGTAATACCATCAATGGCAAAATTCCAAAGTCGCCAATAGTTCCACTTAGTGATTCCATCATAACGTGGAGGGCGATCGTAGAGTATAGAAGTTTGCTTAAAACCAACCCAAGCAAATATCCCTTTCATAAAACGGGTTCGTTCTGGCATTTGCTTGACAGCATCAACTACACGCCGATCAAGCAAACGAAAATCTCCAGTATTGGAGGGAATTTGCACATGGCTTATTTGACCAATCACTCGGTAGAAAAAATTGGCAGTAAAACGCTTAGCCCAAGTGTCTCCCTGACGAGAACGGCGTGTTGCATAAACAACATCGTAGCCCTCACGCCATTTGTTAATCATCTCCCCCATGATTTCAGGCGGATCTTGGAGATCTGCATCAATTGGTATAATGGCTGCACCACTAGCAAAATCGATACCAGCACTTAGAGCAGCCTCTTTACCAAAATTACGAGATAGATTGATAACCTTAATTACAGGATTTGAGTAATGGTGCTGGAGCAATAACTTTAGCGTGTTATCCTTGCTGCCATCGTTGATACAAACAATCTCATAGTTGATGTTGAGATTGTCTAGCCCTATCGTAAGGCGTTCAAACAGGTAATCAATGTTGGACTCTTCATTATAAAGAGGAATCACAACGGAAATTTCGATATCGTCTTCTGAGTTAGAGAACATAATAAGCAACCTATAATCGCCATTGTATAACAATACAATTATCGTTTATTTTGTTGATATATCACATAAACAACGGATATATATTAAATATGTTTTATAAAGATATTATCAATATTATTGGAAGTTATTTTATTTTTGTAATAAAAAAAAGTTGTTTTTTATAGGCAGAATCTATCCTGTATTTTTGCTCAATTTTATGCTTAAATGATTCTGGCGTCTTATATAAAAAAACATCCTGGAATTCCTCAGGAATAGTAGGTTGGTTAGGCTCGATAACTAGCTGAAGTTTGACCTTGGGATCTAGTAAATGACTCAATTCCATGATGTCACCAAAGGTACCACCGCCATTTTTGGAGGCTTCACCGCTAACTACTAATGGCATATTTGCTCGATTAATAATCTCCGCGATTTTTTGATTATCACTGCGACTAGGTCTCACTGATTGAATAGCACCAGACAAAACTCCTGCTGCCATGATTGTTATGGTAATTATTCGCAAATGCTTCCGCTGCAAAAATTTTATTTTCGTGGAAGTGAACTGAGTAGAAAGAAAGTAAGCAACGGCGAGTTGGCATCCTAAGTAAGACGGAACGAAATAACGAGCGTTAGTTGAACGTATTCCACCAGACACTAAATCTGGAAGAGCTAGACTCAGTGAAATTGGTATGATTAAGGTGACAACAAATAGCCATATTTGCTTGGGGGTGTGTCGGCACAGAACATAAATTGAGTACCCCACTAGAATTGCCATAGCAAAGGCTAGCAAGGTTTTCAGAGATTCTGGAAGCCAAAATTGGGTTTTAAAAAAGACGGATTGAAGATTGAAAATCCAACTTTTTACTAAAGTGTTTACCGGCAGTGACATATCCATCCAGGCTGTTACTTCCTTTAGTTTGTCCAGATGGGTCAAAATCACCAGAAGCCAGGGCGAGAACGCCACAACTGAAACAAATGATGTTAATAAGTAAGCAACAGCTTTCTGACTTAGCCGAAATCCCTCATTGACAGCCACGTAAATTCCATGACCAAATAAGACAAAGACAGAAAATACAGCAGAATAGAGCGATAGTATTGTAGTTACTGTATAAATCACCCATGCAGATTTTGTTCCTAACCTCATTGCCCGCAGCAGTGACACGCTCATTAGTAAAGTCGTAACTGCCCACAAACCGTACTCCCGTATTTCTTGTGCATAGTACACATGGAAAGGAGAGATAGCTACTAATCCCATCGCTATCCATGCTGTCAAATAGGACTTAAAAAGTTCCAGACAAAGCCAGTAGATACAAGGGAGTGCCAACAGGCTGATTAAGACAGGTAAGCTTCTGTT
>NZ_JAAHHE010000305.1:0-7272 GCF_010692525.1 Moorena sp. SIO3B2 | reverse complement strand
TATTTCATGTGGTAGTTGGTGTGATCGCTGGGTTAATTGTGTATCGCATTATTCATCGGGTATCAAAATGATAAGGTTGTAGGGTGGGCAAAGACCGTTTATTTATTTTGATAATTCTAGATAATAGCACTTTGCCCACCCTACTTTCTATTCTAAGCATTCAGCGGTCAGCCGTCAGCTTGTCGGGTGGGCAAAAACCGTTTGGTTCTTTTGATAATTCTAGATAATAGCACTTTGCCCACCCTACTTTATAGCGTTTATCGCAGTTATGAGGTACGCTCCTCAACCTCAAAGTCCCCCTTATTAAGGGGGATTTAGGGGGATCAATTTGTACCTTATTGGATATAGGAAGGTTGTAGGGTGGGCAAAGACAGTTTATTTTTTTTTGATAATTCTAGATAATAGCACTTTGCCCACCCTACTTTATTGTGATGCAAGATATTAAAAAAGCAACTGTTTATTATGCACACAGTTGAACTTGAAAGGCTAAAAGCGAGAAAAGGAGCAAGGAAGCGTTCTGAAATTCCTAATGAAGTTTTATCGGCACTCAATCAAGGAAAAATTGAGACCGTCAATCTCGTCGAATGGTTAGCCATTGATATGCCTTTTCTGCTTCGGAATAGTCTTACAGAAATAGGTTGGGAAGAACAAATTGATCACTTGTATGATCAGAGCTTGAAACTTCAAGACCAAGGCATTACCAAGCGACTAAAAGGCATTGGCACAATACTCTTTCAGGCTCTAGAAGAAGAAGAAAACCGAACAGAAATTTTTGAAAGGTTGGCTAGTCATACTTCTGACATGGTTAGAGCTTGGGCTGCTTTTAGTATAGCCGCTGACGAGACTTTATCCTTACCCGAGAGGTTAGAAATAATGCGTAGGTTCGCCACTGATGGTAGTTTCTCTGTCAGAGAATGCGCTTGGGATGCCCTTCGCTCTTATCTTGTGGATGATTTAGCTTATAGCTTCGAGTTACTAACAGAGTGGGTGAAAGATGAAGACCCCAATATTCGACGCTGTGCGGTAGAAGCTACTCGTCCTCGTGGCGTTTGGTGTAAACATATTCCGACTTTGAAGAAAAACCCCGATCCAGGTTTGACCATATTAGAATTTGTTCGTTCAGACCCCAGTAATTATGTGCAGCGTTCGGTTGGTAACTGGTTGAATGATGCCAGCAAATCTACTCCAGATTGGGTAATCAATACCTGTTTGCGGTGGCGAAAAGAATCTCCAACCAAGGAAACAAGTTGGATTATTAAACACGCTCTTAGGACTCTCAAAAAGCATAATACTTTATCCCAGAAGCTTCAATTAATAGCAATTAATTAGTCAAATGTGAACCTAATTAGCCAGTTGTAAACCCCTTATTATTAAGTAGGAATAGGTCATGGATTTATTGCTAAAATACATTTATACTTCAGAAGTATTAGACATATTTAACTCTCGTTTGAATCAGATTATTCAAGAGTCATTACAAGAAGAGCTACCAGAACTTGAAACTGACTTAATTGCAAATATTGCTGAACAATAGTCTACACTAATTATCAAGACATTAACTGAATCAATAAATAAAAAATATTTTGTCCCAAAGAGTGGGATGGTAATTGTGATATCATTGATTAAAGGATATTTAAAATCGACGTTTAAAATCAATTTTTTTATGTCTGTAAATAAGGCTTTGTTGGCAACGTTTTTCCTAACTATTAGGTGCCCTTTACCCATTAATAATTAAATTCGCCATGGCTCGCAGCTGAGGTACACAGGATTTTTTCCCTGCTCCCTCTTCCCCTCCTGGGAGGCCTTAGGGGTGGGTTTCTTATCTGTCTTCCCTGTTCCCTAAAACCAAATAATTTGTACCTCACCCAATTTAAAACTGCTAGATCGATAATAAAATAATCACAATTTTATTTATGAAAAATCTAAATTTTAAATCCCATCAAATAGCTCCAATGGCAGCAATTTTTACTGTCTGGCTAACCTATATGGTACATACCAATCAATGGGATTTATTTATCCAAAATTGGTTCATGTCCGTGACCATGATGTTTGCCTCTTTTATCGCTGGTGCTACAGCGGAGGGAGGTGGGGCTGTTGCTTTCCCCATTATGACCCTAATTTTTCAGATTGAACCAGAAGTAGCGCGTAATTTCAGTTTGGCGATTCAAAGTATTGGCATGACCTCAGCCACCTATCTGATTTTGACGAGAAAAATACCCATTCAAAAAAACTATTTATTATTATGTAGTTGGGGAGGAGTTGGCGGAGTTATTTTAGGAAGTTACTATATTGCTCCTCTGATTTCCCCTCCCTATGCCAAAATGTTCTTTGTTTCTCTATGGTTAAGTTTTGGCATAGCTCTTTTTTATTTAAATATGAACAGATCTCGCTCAGTTGTCGAGAAACTTCCACCTCTTTCATCAGGAGAAAGAAAACTTTTTATTTTTTTGGGCTTCCTAGGGGGAATAGTAGTTTCAATTGTGGGAAGTGGAATTGACATTTTAACTTTTTCAGTGGTGACAATTCGATATCGCCTGTCAGAAAAAGTTGCTACTCCTACAAGCGTCTGCCTCATGGCGGGAAATAGTATTGTAGGATTTGTTTGGCATCTTTTCTTTCTTCATGATTTTGGAATTCAAGAATTTCACTACTGGTTAGTTGGCATCCCTGTGGTTATTTTAGGTGCTCCCCTAGGAGCATATTTCATTAGCAATCGCTCTCGAAATTTTATTACTAATGTTCTCTATTTTATTTTGCTAGCTCAATTTATTGGAGCCTTATTAGTTATCCAACCAACTGGTGGTTTGGCTTGGTTTACTCTGAGTATTTTGATTGGTGGATTAATAGTATTCCTTAGTTTAGCTGTATTGGCTAAAAAAAATAGTATTATAGAATGACAAAATAAACTATAATTAAATAGCATAGGGTAGTTTAGGATGGTTACAAAAACACAATCTGGAGCTGCAACTCAAAACCAGGAAGCAAATGCGATCGCAGTATATCTCCAGGAAACAGAGTCTCGACTAGGGTAAGCTTGGCATTTTTTCGTCGATAAACCTCAACTTTAGTAGTGCGCCAATCCACAATCCAGTATTCACGAACCCCGCGCACTGAATAGAGTTTCAGTTTGACTTCTCGGTCACGACGCTCGTTTTGACTTCCTGGTGATAAAGATTCTATGATCAGGTCTGGCGCTTCGGTTAAATGACCTGCTTGATCAAGCATCTCTGGCAAGCGATTCTTGTCGGAAACCCAGACAGCATCCGGTTCCACAGCATTTTCTTGGTCAAAAACAATACCTGGAACTAGAACAGCTTCACCATAACCCTTATCACTTAAAGACCAGGAATCAACGGCACTATATAGTCTTCCCACCACCTTGTTGTGATTCCAATGGGGGGATCTGGTCACAAGCAGGTCTCCATCAATAACTTCATATCTATGGCCGTCGTCTGTTAACAGATCTAGGTCTGCAGTGGTGAATCGAATCTGATTAATTGTGGTGGTGTCAGCCATGACTTCTTTTCAAGTTCAGTTTGACCCGGTAGGTAGAACAGGTATCTTGGTAAAACTGGCATCAGGCGTAGAACTGGCATCTTGCCAGTTTCCTGAAATAACAAAAATATAGGCAATCTTACCATAAATCGTCACAATTTAAAGGTAACCTAGTTCTAAGATATGGAATAGAGCGTGCTAAGGGTAAGAAAAATGTGCCTCATCAGGGTGATAAAAATATAGTTATCATAATAGTTATTATAATTATCTAGTTATTGCTGGCTTCGTGCTCTGTTAATTATGACCAAATCTGACCAACTTTGACTAAGTTCGGTTCCAGGTTCGTAGCCAAGAACTTTTTATAATGGTTCATAACTCAAGAGGGAAACCAGATTACCCTGGTTATGGGTCATATGCTGAGAGACTTTCAACTGCTGAACTTTGTTGGGTGAGGATTTATGTTAAAAGAGCGTAGACAGCAATTTCGGTTATTGGCTGGAGCCATAGTGTTATTGGTATCAGTGTGCCTGGGAGCAGTATTCTTAGGTGTCACCGTAGCAAATCAACTAGAGGAAAAGGAGGAAAACAAGACTGCTAGCCAAGGGTTAACGGAGTCAACAGGCAAATCCGCTGTAGCACGGCTGGTTTCTCTGCCACCCCAACAACGAGCAACTAACCTAGATGCCTTTGCCTCAGGTCCGAAGTCTCGGGAACAGTATCGCGCCCGTTATCTGTTGGCATCGGATTTAATTCAACAAAATCAGCCAGAACAAGCCCTAAAGCATCTCGAAGGGCTTGAGTCAGATTATCCGGTTTTAGCATCCCACGTTGCCCTCAAACGTGCTCAAGCTTACCAAGCCATGGGGGATAGGGAATCGGCTACAGGAGTTTGGCAAACTATCCTGAAAAAGTACCCCAACCAAGCAGTTGCAGCAGAAGCCCTTTATCATCTAGGCAAATCTAATCCCAAGTACTGGGACGATGCGATCGCAAAATATCCCAGCCATCCCCGTACTCTAGAAATTGTCCGACAGCGCCTCAAAAACAATCCCAACCAACTCCCATTACTATTAATCTTAGCCAAGCACACTCCTAAAGCCTTAGGAATGCAGGAGATCCGAGACCGGATCGTTGACAAGTACCCTGAGCAACTCACCCCCGAAGACTGGGAAATGATTGGCACTGGTTACTGGGAAACCTGGAAATATGGCAAAGCTGGTAAAGCCTACGCCCAAGCCCCCCGCACTCCCCGCAATCTCTACCGAGCAGGTCGAGGACTTCATTTAGATACCAAAGCCAGCAAAGGCAAAATCTTTTATGAACAGTTAATCAGCGCCTATCCCAATGCCAAAGAAACCGGATTAGCCTTAAGGCGTCTTGCCAGTATCTCTAAGCGAACAGAAGCCTTAGCTTATCTGGATCAAGTCATCCAGAATTATCCCGATGAAGCTCCTCAAGCCTTGCTCGACAAAGCCAAAATCCTAGAAAAGCTCAACAGCAAAGTGTCTGCTGGCCAAGCTCGTAAGTCGGTACTAACCCAATATGCTAGTTCTGATGCTGCGGCTAATTATCGTTGGCAAATGGCTCAAAAAAAAGCAGCAAAAGGCCAGCTACAAGAAGCATGGCAATGGGCGCAACCGATTACCACCAACAATCCTGATAGTGACATCGCTGCCCAAGCTGGCTTCTGGGTAGGTCGATGGGCAAGTCAGCTCGGGCGTCCTAATGATGCCAAAGCTGCCTTTGAACATGTACTAGCTCGTTATCCAGAATCCTACTATGCATGGCGGTCGGCCAACTATTTAGGCTGGAATGTAGGGGACTTCACCTCCGTGCGCTACTTAATGCCCAAAGTTGTCAGACCCCAAGCTAGACCCTTACTAAAAGACGGTTCTGGAACCCTAAAAGAACTGTACCAACTTGGTCAAGATCAGGATGCTTGGGCTCTGTGGCAAGTGGAATTAGGAAACCGCAAGGAACTCAGTGTCTCGGAGCAATTTACTGATGGTGTATTGCGCCTAGGGATTGGGGATAATCTCAAAGGCATTAACCAAGTCTGGAGCCTAAAACGACGAGAGACTCCCCAAGAAAAAGCCGAATGGGCAGCACTGCGTGACGAACCAAAATACTGGCATGCTCTATTTCCCTTCCCTTTCCAAAATTCAATTCTTAACTGGTCTGGTCAACGGCAGCTTAATCCCTTACTAGTAACTGCCTTAATTCGCCAAGAGTCTAGATTTGAACCAGAAATCCGTTCCGTTGCTGGTGCCATGGGTTTAATGCAAGTGATGCCAGGAACAGGTAGTTGGGTTGCCCAAAAAATCCAGTTGAAACAATACAATCTTAAAAATCCTGATGACAACATTAAATTGGGGACATGGTATCTCAGCTTTACCCACCAACAGAACAGTAACAACTCTTTATTAGCCGTTGCCAGTTACAATGCTGGTCCCGGTAATGTCTCCAAATGGGTGAATAGATACGGTTTTAGTGACCCCGACGCCTTTATTGAAAAAATCCCCTTTCGAGAAACCAAAGGTTACGTGAAAACAGTGTTTGGTAATTATTGGAATTATTTGCGACTCTATAATCCTGATATTTCCCGGATGGTAGAAGCTCACGCTGCTAATAAATCCGTAGCATCATCTAATTAATTCTAGGGAGTCGGGAGCGGTGCGACCCGTGGCGAATTTAATTCGACGACTGTAAGCGCACCGAGGGAGTCGGGAGTCGGGAGTGATTGTAAGCTATCAGCTAATGCGCTACGCGCACGCGATCGCGTTCAGCTATCAGCTTAAGCGCTACGCGCACGCGATCGCGTTCAGCCATTAGCCCTAGGCCAAGCTACACCGAACAGCTTTTGAATAAAATAAACTGACGGCTGACTACTGACGGCTGACCGCTGACAGCTAAATGTTTACATCCACAAAACCTGAAACTATGAATACTACTGAAACAATTAAACCCGTTTTGAACAGTTCTTTAATAATGAACTAGTCCCCAAAGCAGCTAATCCTAATAAACCTAAAATTGATGTGGTTTCAGGAACAGGGGCGGGCTGAAGATCAAGACCTTGGCTAGCTGGTTGAAATAGACTGGTTACGTCTATACCATTAGCATCAATTGCCGAGGTAACGGTAACTACTAAGTCAGGCAATCCATCATTCTTAAACCCAGGCAGTACTTGGTCAGTTGTCCCAACTATCTCTAGGATAGAGTCTGGAGAAACTCCAATTGAATCACTACGTTGAAAAAGTGCTGTAGATATCCCCAAGGGTGGGTTTTCTACTGGGCTGAATGTAAACTCTGAAAAGGCAGCTTGATCTGCATCTGTCCTAAATCCTTCTAGAGTAACAAGCTCAGTAGAATCTTGTTGTACAAGAATGTCTAATGATTGTAAATTAGCGGTGAGACCGCTAGTATCTAACACGAAAGAGAAATCAATGGTGTCATCAACATTGACTTGAAGGTCATTGATGGCATCCTTGTCTAATTGTGACCCAGTCGGACTGAATGATACGGAGGCTCCATAAGCTGGAGTAACTGCGATCGCTCCCAGGAGTACTAAAGAAGCACTAATGTCAGTTAATTTCATCAGGATTGACCTAAAAAACTACTATCAATAGTTAATCAAACATTCCTGGATTTGATTTGGGTGTGGCTCTTTTGGAAAGACGTTTGGTCAGGTTTAGAGAGGTATCGGAAGAGTAGGAGGAGCAGTAATAGAGCAACGAGCTTGAATTAGTCGTTTCATCAAAGGAAGGCCATCTTTGTACAAAG
>NZ_JAAHHE010000304.1:0-7301 GCF_010692525.1 Moorena sp. SIO3B2 | reverse complement strand
CCACCGGCATACCGTCAAACAGAGGAATCACCCAAGTTCTACCCACCTTATAAGCCCCCTTAACTCTGCCCTTGCTCAGCAGGAAACGGACGCGAGTGGCAGAAACACCTAGTAATTCAGCGGCTTGGGCGGTAGAAATCATCATGGCGGCAAAACTATTGCTTTAACGATACTGTTATATTAACACAAATTCCAAGAAGATGCAAGGGGTTAGAAAAACTATTGCAGCGATGCAGCGCGGTCTTGGGGGTTTCCCCCATGAGCGACTGCATCAAGACATTGTCGCTATTTCTAAGAGGGTGGTAAAGGTTTTAAGGGTGGTTAAAGTCAAAGGTGTAAAAAAAACTGTTGCAGCGATGCAGCGCGGTCTTGGGGGTTTCCCCCATGAGCGACTGCATCAAGACATTGTCGCTATTTCTAAGAGGGTGGTAAGGATTTTAAGGGTGGTAAGTACCAAAGGGGTTCAAAAAAACTGTTGCACTGACACACTAAATTGGTCAGCAGCACATAAAATTGCGATCGCGTTTTTGAGAACCAGTATGCGATCGCTTTTTTGAGAACCGGTATGCGATCGCTTTTTTGAGAACCGGTATGCGATCGCTTTTTTGAGAACCACTATGCGATCGCTATTTTGAGAAGCAGTATGTGATCGCTATTTTGAGAAGCAGTATGCGATCGCTATTTTGAGAAGCAGTATGCGATCGCTTTTTGAGAACCAGTATGGGATTGGCCTACAGCCACGCTACGCGATGAAGCGAAGCTTCCGCTAAAAGCGATCGCTTTGACAGAACCAGTATGCTGATGCCCATTTAAATTGGTTTTTCCCTATTCCCTACCCCCTGCTCCCTGCTCCCTGCTCCCTGCTCCCTGTTCCCTACTCCCCATTCCCCACACCCCACACCCCACACCCCACACCCTAATTCCACTCTCCCTGAAGAACAAAAGCAGCCCAATAATAGGGAGACTTCCACTCAGTTTCCTGTTGCATCTCTAACTGAGCCTTTCTCAAAGCCTCAGCTGGTGATAATTTTTTCTTCAACATCAACCGATAGAATCGAGTCATAATTTCTGCTGTGGCTTCATCATCAACTTTCCATAAACTCACCAATACCCGAGGGGAACCCGCATACATAAATCCTCGGGTTAGTCCTACTAGCCCTTCTCCCTTGATGTCCTTAGCCACTCCCGTTTGGCAAGCACTTAACACCACTATCTCAGCAGGAAGTTTGAGGTTGAAAATTTCATGGAGTCTCAGGAAACCATTGATAGAATTTCCTGTTTCATCCACCAAGGATAGTACAATTCCTGATAATTCTGGGGACTCAGTATTGAGGATGCCATGGGTAGCAAGATGGACGATGCGATATTGACTCAGTTCAGGGTTAGTCGCAGCAGTAAGATTAGCATCGAAGTCGAAAGCCGAGGTTTTTTCATTGTCTTCTGGGATAAAGTTAAGGATAGCTTCCGCTTCTTGGCGAGTGCCAGGTAGGGAGTCAAAGCCTTCCTCTAAGTTTCTTACTGAACGCTGAAGGGCAAGTGATCCTAAATCCGAGGGTTCCGGTTGAGAAACATTAGTTTTGCCATTTTTTACCCGTTCATCATCGATACTGAAGACGGGATCTGCCAAGACCGCTAAACCTTTGGGAGCAGATTTTCTGGCTTGAGTCTCATGGCGAATCGTCCCTAAACTGGAACTAGATGGTAAGTTGATAATGTCGTAGTTTGTAATTAGGGGTTGTTGATTTTCCGAGACGGAAAGGGAAGCAAAAGGAATGTATTGTAATACGCCATCAGCCACCACTACAATCCGCTTTTTGGTTAATTTATCCTTAGCAGGGTCAAGAATAACTTGACTGAGTAAAGGCACGGCTTTAGCCAAAATCTTCGGGTTCCCTTGCTTGATAGCCCGCAGTAGGTTTTTTGCCCGCTTTTCTATGTCTTTCTGGGACGGAAGTTCATAACTGCTCATTTCTTCTTTAGTAACAACCCAGAGATAACTCTTTTCTCTGCCTAGAGAATACTGTAATAAAACCGTATCTGGATCTAAAACTTGCTGTTGAACTTGTTCTAAGGTGAGGGGTTCGGGGTCTTTTAAATCTGCATACTTAGGACTTTTAGCACGAATATCATTTTTTAAGTCTTCATACTCTTTTAAGATAGTTTTGTGTTGTTTATCAATAGCTGTTTTTTGTTCATCTGTACTATTAGGATTGTTATAGATCTCTAGGCGTTGTGTTTCAGTAGCATCAAGTTTACCTTGTAAGCGTTTTTCATCAGCTAATAATTGGGGGTCTACACCTTCTTTAATATTGGCATTGGCTTCCGTGAGTAATTCTAATAAGGTTCGAGCCCGGGAACGTTCACTAATGTGAAATGCTTTTTTATCGTAGCCTTGCGAGGGGTTTTGTTGATGGAGTTCCATCAATAAACTAATGTATAATTGATAAGCAACTTGTAAGGTAGAGAAGTAGGTTTGACGGAGTTCGGGACTGACGGATGCTTTAGTGCGTAAATCTTCGATAATCCTAATAGAGTCTTGTATAGGAGTTAATGCGGCTTGCAGGTTGCCTTGACTTCTTTGCAAAAAAGCGATATTGTAAAGGATTAGTGCTTCTCCAGCGCGATCGCGGATTGCTTGCGATAAGGATAACGCCTGACGATAGTAGTCTAATGCCTGCTGTTTTTTTCCCAAGGCATCATAGGCAAAGCCAATATTGTTAAGGGTACGAGCTTCCCCAGCGCGATCACTCACCACCCGGGATAAGGGTAAAGCCTGATGGTAGTTGTCTAATGCTTGCCGTTTCTCTCCTAAGTCATTATAGACAGCACCAATATTGGTGAGGGTACGAGCTTTCCCAGCGCGATCGCCAACCGTCTGCCATAAGGGTAACGCCTGGAGGTAGTAGTCTAACGCCTGCTGTTTCTCCCCCAAAGCGTCATAGACAAGACCAATATTGTTGAGGGTACGAGCTTCTCCAGCGTGATCGTCCACTACCTTTGATAAGGGTAAAGCCTGCTGGTAGTAGTCTAATGCCTGCTGTTTCTCCCCCAAGTCATCATAGACACGACCAATATTGTTGAGGATTACTGCTTGCCCTTTGGGATTGGCCACCGTTTGCGATAAGGGTAAAGCCTGGTGGTAGTACTCTAATGCCTGCTGTTTCTCTCCTAAGTCAGAATAGACTTTACCAATATTGTTGAGGGTTGCTGCTTGCCCTTTGGGATCATCCACCGCCCTTGATAAGGGTAAAGCCTGGTGGTAGTACTCTAATGCCTGCTGTGTCTCTCCTAAGTCAGAATAGACTTTACCAATATTGTTGAGGGTTACTGCTTCCTGTTTGTGATCGCCCACCGCCCGGGATAAGGATAAAGCCCGCTGGTAGTACTCTAATGCCTGCTGTTTCTCCCTCAAGTCGGAATAGACTTTACCAATATTGTTGAGGGTTACTGCTTCCTGTTTGTGATCGCCCACCGCCCGCCATAAGGGTAAAGCCTGCTGGTAGTACTCTAATGCCTGCTGTTTCTTTCCTAAGTCATCATAGACAAGACCAATATTGGTTAGGGTTACTGCTTCCTGTTTGTGATCGCCCACCGCCCGCCATAAGGGTAAAGCCTGCTGGTAGTACTCTAATGCCTGCTGTTTCTTTCCTAAGTCATCATAGACAAGACCAATATTGGTGAGGGTACGAGCTTCTCCAGCGTGATCGCCCACTGCCCGCCGTAAAGGTAAAGCCTGGTGGTAGTAGTCTAATGCCTGCGGTTTCTCTCCTAAGTCATCATAGACAAGACCAATATTGTTGAGGGTTACCGCTTGCTGTGAGCGATCTCCAATTGCTCGATAGATTGATAATGCTGGATTGTAGTATTCAAGGGCTTTTTGTTTAAATCCTAAATTACTGTAAACAAAACCTATCCTAAGCAAAGTAAAAGCTTCCTGAGATTTATCCTCTAATTCACGCCACAAAGGGAGTGCTGCTTCCCATTTGGTAATTGCCTGTTGTAGTGATTCGGCTGTCCCTTGTTGAAATAATTCCATCCCCTGATCAGAAAGTTCTTGCGCTTGGGTACGGGTGTCGGTTTGGGCGATCAGTTGGGGGAATGAGTTTAGGTCAGTGGGTTGGGGATGAGCCTTGAGGGTTTCCGAACAGAAAGATAGGCACAGCAACAGGATTAATCCCAGATGATATCGGTGAGATCTGCCCAACCTTTGACCAGGTTTTACTGCAAATCTTTTATCCATTGCTGTACCTCCTCAACTTTCGACTGATCACCTAAGGTTTGATAATTAGTTTGTGCTTGGGTTAGCCACTCTATTGCCTCAGTTTTCTTGCCTTCTACTTGTCCTAATCCTACTTGTGCCTTTGCTTGTCCTTCTACATTTTCTGTTTGTTTAGCTAGTTCCAACGCTTGTAAATAAGGACTTTTGGCCTGCTGGCTCAATCCCACTTGCTGGTATAAATCTCCCAATAGTTGGTAAACTGCTACTATCTGAGTTTCCTGTTTCACCAACCCTTCTAGTAACTCTATGGCTTTCGCATTCAAGTCATAACGTTGGTACAAATAAGCTAACCCTAGCCCTTCTGCCTCTTGGGTTAATGGCTGTTGTTTTAGCTGTTGTTTTAATTGGGCAACTTCGGTTTTCAGTGATTCAGCGCTTTGGGCATCCAACAGGGTAAAACTCAGGTCAGCTCCCTGTTCTTCTTCAGACGATTTTCCTGTGTTGGTCTCTACGGTGACAAGATAATAGGAGTCTGGTTGTAGGGGAGGACCGGAATAGTCAATTTCTGTGTTGCTCGTTTCCGTTTTCCAGTCCAATGTTAAACCAGCATCTTGTACTAGAACCGTATAACGAGTAGCCCCAGGAACTGCATTCCAACGTAATATCGGGCGGTTAGTCACTAGAGTAGTATTCCGAGGGCTGATAATGTAGGGAATCGTCTCATTGGGGGCGCGAGAAGGACTTCGACGGTTGTTCGGTCGCCTTTCCCTTGGCTGTCGTGAACCACAACCATCAGACACCAGGGACTCTTTTCCCGCCGGAACGACCCAAACTCTGGAGTTGTCACACATAACCGTAGCCGATGCCCCAGCACTAAGCTCTAACTGGTCAGAAGGATGGAGTAAATCTCCAAAATTAGCTTTTTGATAGTCGTTCCATTCACTCCGCTTGAGCCTGACATCGCCTTTAATGTCCGAGATAAAATTTAACACTGTTGGGTTTGCCCAAGCAGGAGAAACGAACCCAGGCCCAATAAAACTAAGTATGACTCCTGCTAAAATTTTCAACCTTAAGGTTGCTGACATGATTTTCCTGCCTTCTTTAAGTTCTTGTGAGCTAGATGTAACCAAGTATCTTCATCAGGATTGAGAGTAGAAGCCAACTGGCAGCACTGCTGCCACTGTTGGATAGCTCCAGGATTTTTCTGCCGTTGTAGCACCTGGGCTAATAAACAATAAGCTGACCCCCGATTCGACAAATATTTAGCAACATCTGGGTTACTGGCAATACCTGTTGCAGTTTTTAGTGCCTGCTCTGCCTCAGGATCTAGATCTGAACCTTGCTGAAACTTCGCCCATCCTATATTTTTAAACAAGTTGTACTTAACCTCAGGAAAGCTATCCTGCTTCTGTGCTTCTAAAAGACCTTTATTAAGTAGAGCTACTGCTTGGGGATATTCCTTCTTTTTAATCAACAAGCGAGCCAAGTTATTATAGGCTTCTGGCACATCCCCTTTCACTGCTAGCAGATACTCGGTGCGGGCTTTATCAAACTGCTGCAAGTCCTCATAGAGATTGCCCAAATTGTAGTGAGCATCCACATTATCGGGATTCAAAGCAATCGCTCTCAAGTAATTCTCTTCCGCTGTGCCCAACTCTCCGTGATCATGGTTTTTCTGTCCTTGATCATTGTAAGCTTCAGAAATTAAGGGCAAAGCCAACCAAAACCCCAGTAATAGCCCACCCAAACCGACAAGAGAGCCAAATTTTGCTCCTTCTTGATGGTATTGGGGAATGCCTAATTTAGCGATAAGTTTTTCCAGCCCTTCTCGTCCAGCTTCGGTTAATTCACTCTTAGCTTTCAGCAAGGTCAATAAACTCGGAAAAACCACTGCTGCAGCGCCCAAAACCCCGACTCCTCCAGTTAGAAACCGACTAGCAATATTAGCCAATAGCCCTAAGCTACCGGTCCAAGTAATTACAGTCAGCCCTCTGATTAACCAGTTAACCTGTTTGCGGTCTAAATGCCACCACCAATCCTGAGGGGGAGCGGGCAAACTTTCCCGACAGTCAGCCAAGTTAATAACTTTCAGGATCCTACCAGGATTTTCCTTCAACTTTGCATCCAGCACCATCACTTGGGATAGGATATCCACAGCAACTGGATCCTGAGTTTTCAATACCTTTTGAAGAGCATCCCTAGCCGATAAAACTTCTAACGCTTTTTCCTTAGATAAAGAATTTGTTGGGCAATCTAAATACTCCCAAGCCTGCTCGCACCGAATCAGAGCAAAGTAAAGTCCAGAATTGGCTTTGGTCATCGCCGATTGGAATTATAGAATTTTTTTGTAGCAGCCTTATTTTATCAAAACTATTCAGAAGCGACTATAACGAGTTGTTACAAAAATTTACTAAAACTTTAAATTTAGTTCACATAATCTTTATTAGTTTATGGTAAACATAGGGAGTGTTTGCCTATCTCCCGACTCCCGACTCCCGACTCCCGATTACCTATCTCCCAATTACCGATTACCAATAGTTTCTTTAAAAGCTGGACGTTCAGACAAACGCATCACATAATCAGCAACAGCTGGATACTCTTTAAAATCAAAATTTACCAGTATTTTGGCATAAGCCAAATAAGAGCCTACTGCAATATCCGCCACACTTAACTTATCCCCTAACAAAAACGGTTTATTGGTTAATATTTCATTTAGTGGCTTCAACAAATGGGGCGTTTCTTTCTCTCGTTTATCTTCCAAAAACAATCCTGGTCCTAAGGTAGCATTAGCAAACAACACCCACTGCAAAATCTCCGACTGTTCTTCTAGAGAAATAGGGGTTTCTTCATACTTATTAGCTAAGTAAACCAAAATCGCTCCCGACTCCCAAAGTTTGAAGTCCCCATCCACAATTGCTGGCACTTTCGCCATGGGATTAATCGACAGGTATTCCGGCTGTTTATGCTCTCCAGCTTTCATATCCAGCAAGATATACTCATAGGGCACTCCCAACTCCTCAAGATACCACTGCACAATCGCAGCTCGGCTCCGAAGAGCACCATAAAGTTTTAGTTGTGCAGA
>NZ_JAAHHE010000303.1:0-7305 GCF_010692525.1 Moorena sp. SIO3B2 | reverse complement strand
TTATGCAAACCGCCGTATGTAAAAAATCAAAATACGCCTGATTCACAATTCCGCTTCGCTCCAATGCCCAAGATATCCTTCCCAGAGACGAAACCGATAGTAGTGGTCGCCTTTATGGTTAAAGATGAAACCTTAGACAGGCTCGCCTTTATGGTCGGCAGGTTATGAATAAAAAGGTTAAAAATTGTGTAATAAGGCGAGCCTGTCTTACGGTAACTCCCAAGGCAGGCTATGCAGAAAAAGGTTAAAACTTGAGGCGCGACCCCGTAATTTAATTCTTCAAGGGGAAAGCGGGCCTCCATTGATTAAGGCGACCCTATCCTTACGGTAACTTCAAGACGCTCACTAAGCACGGGTAGAGCGCGGGGCTGTCGCCATCAGCTCATGGCCAATTTTCTTTCTTGGGCAGACTGTTTTGGCTACTGTTGATGATTCTATCTATTCCTCTTGTTGTATTCATAAAATATAGTCATAAACAAACATCTGTGCTAATCTCTCACAAGGGAGGTAATTAGCACAGATGCGACTCAAAGACTATGCCAAACACATGGCAGTAAGCTACCAGACGGCTTGGAGATGGTGGAAGGCAGGTAAGTTGCCTCATCCAGCATTCCAAACCGAAAGTGGCTCAGTCATCGTTGAGTACTTCCATCAACAGAAAACCCAGCCATCAAACACCAAACGAGTTGCTATCTATGGGCGAGTCTGATCTGCTGAGCATAAGTCAGACGTTGAGCTTCAAGTTGAACGTCTTCAACAGTATGCGATCGCTAAAGGTTACACGATTGTCAAAATTATCAAAGAAGTAGGAAGTGGACTCAACGATAATCGTAAACAATTAGCCACTCTTATGCATTCTGATGGCTACGACATTTTACTAGTAGAGCATAAAGACAGCCTGGCTAGATTCGGCATCAATTACTTGGAGATTATGCTGTATCGTTTAGGTATTCAGTTAGAAATTGTCAACCAAGTAGATAAGGGTAAAGACGAGTTGATGCAGGATTTGATTGCTATTATCAAGTCATTCTCTGCTAGGTTGTACAGGCAAGATCATGCTAAGAAAAAGATCGAAAAAATTATCGCTGAACTCCAAGCTGATGGCGGCGACGAGTACCAGTTAGAACCAAACCCATAAAACCTAGGGAAAACACCGACATCGTAGCTGGCTCTGGTACATCAACAGGGGGCTTGTCTCCCGGCTCACCAGCCACTAATTTAACCTGATACGCTAGTCGAGATTGTGTGGGCCGATTCTCAACTGACATGGTCATAGTTGATTGACCAGTGAGGGTGAAAGCACCTGAAACGTTACTGATGTGTAAATACTGTGCATCAAAAAAACCGCAATCATTAGGATTACTACAAACACTGGATGCGTCAGGAAGACTAGCAGACATGGCACTATCGGTTAACATCAAGTTGCTCAGTACAATGCTGCTGTTATTCTTACGAGCACTAGTCCGTAGAAACAAATCTGAGAAGTTATCCTCTGTAACTGTAGACGAAAGAACCACGTCACCAACGGTATAGGTGAGTTGAGAAATACCATCGAACTCCAGTAAGAAATCAACCGCTTCACCACTGACCCAATTAAATTATTTCTGATCTAAGTTAGTAAAACCACCACTAGCGTTAACCTTGTGGATATCTAGCTCAAAAGTGTTTCCTCCTATTGTTCCAGACCCAAAACGACTCTTGGCAGACAGGAAGATGTCGGGATCTAGGTTCTGGAACTCTGTTTCAGTCAGATTACCACCAATCGTAAACGCACTGGCTCCAAAGGGAGTAAAAGCTAGTCCTAGTGCTGACACTCCCAAACTTAATAGTAAATTACGAGTCATCATTATTTCTCTTGCCTATATGGAGTATTAGTTGTTATTGCAGTAACAACTGATCAAAGTATCGAGACTGAGTGTTTGCGATCGCGTAGCGGCTCTGTTCGCGTAGCGTGGCCTTTGGCCTTAAGAGCCTCGCGTTTGCTTTCTATCCGTATTTCTGTATTAACGTTCTATCTGTATTAACTTTATTGAAATCTGTATTAATAGTTGACGAAGATCGACCCTACCTGCCACGACCTTTGGACAAAAAGCTGATATCCAACAAAGCTAGCGCCCTAACAAACCTTAGGTGCGCTTTCCGCTCTTTGTGCCCTTGACCCATTAAGAATTAAATTCGCCACGGGTCGCACCTGTAGTTGCTGCTGGTTCTGGGACTTGAGCCGATTCAGGGTCAGAGTCAAGAGTTGACCAAAGTACTCGATCACCGAAACAAGGGGGCTCGGGGGATGGGAAGCCCTTACCTTTAGGTATAGGGAGGGATAATCCCCCGCAGCCAGCTGATGGGTTCAATACCCTTGAAGTTGGCTAATAAATCTTTCGGAATATCCAGAATTTTGATGTAGAATAAAAATAGACTCAAATGCACTCTTACACTCTACTTTAGGCTTTGCCGACCCTACGGGAAGGTCGTAAACGGCGCGCCAGTGTAGGTTAGTATCGGCGAGTGGTACCCTTGCTAGAAGTATTGGGGCTGTCTAAAGACGAAACCGATGGATAGGGTCGCCTTTATAGTCGGCAGGCTAAGTAGAAAAGGGTTAAAACTCATGGAATAAGGCGACCCTATCCTTAGGGTAACTTTAAAGAAATGACTCGGTTGTAGAAGCGGCGGAGATGTCCGTAGAGTAAGCCAGCCTTGAGGTTCGGCACTTAACCCTTAGGTTCAATCAATCGGGAATCTGGGCGCGTTAAGTCTGCGCTTAGCTACTGAAACCAACACCCTTGCTTTGTCCGGGAAAGCCCCCGGCTTACAGCTGTGGGGAAGCTTACAAAAAAGCCCTTCTTGGTACAAAACTTGGGCTAATTCTTGCCCAAAGCCCCTGCCGCTGCTACTACTAGCGTAGCCCTAAGTCTAGTTATCCTGGTAGTGCAGCCAATATTCCTGCACTAGGGTTCACAACTGAATTACAATTGCTATAGTGATTGTTGCGATTTTTGAAACCCTTGGACTTGGATTCACCTCGGATTTGAGATAAGGGCTAATAATTCGGTATGATAGACGGTTTAGCAAGATTCCGAAACAGGACTATTACATATAGTTGCTGTGTAAGGCGCAGATTTGTTTCCAAATGCCTATTGATTCTTGTCGGCTTACTGAGCTGCTGGTATCTACTGGGAACACCATCAGCATTAGCAAGTTTCGATGATGACAGCTTTGATGGTAATATTTTTGCTCTGTATGCTGGTAATGGCTCTATAGTCCCACCACGAATTACCTTAGAAGATTCTTTGCGCAGGAAAAAGCCAGCTTTGTTGGTGTTCTACTTAGATGACAGTAGGGATTGCAAGCTATATTCTGTCACTATCTCTAAGTTACAGGAGCCTTATGGTAGGGCCGCGAGTTTTATTCCAGTCAACATCGACACTTTGTTACCCGACGCTACCTATACACCCACAGAAGCGGGATACTACTACCAAGATTTAATTCCCCAGACAGTAATGATTGACCAAAAGGCAGAGGTAGTACTCAATGAAATTGGACAAGTTGCTTATGAACAGATAGATGATGTGTTTCGGGAAGTGTTTAACTTACTGCCCCGTTCAGAATCCGTGGAGTTAAAGCTGCGCACTGTCAATGATATTAATGCTCAGTTAACATCAGAGTGATTTAATTTGCCTACTGGTTAGACATCCATCCGATGAAACTCCAACAACTTAACATGAAGACAATTGTTTTAGTCATCAGTGAACTGCCATTGCCGTTTACCCTATTTTTTGGTCACGTTTACGGGTTAAGCTATTTGTAAGTACAGTTAACATCCGTGCTGATGTCCAAGGTTTACAGCACACAGGAGCTAATCAAAATTTTGGCTCAAGAGCGTCGTTCGTGCATGAATGGGCAACGTCTTAATCTGGCAGCTTCGGTGTCTGGCAACCCTGTGATTGATCGCTTTCTGAAACCGGAGGGAATTCAAAAGTTCAGTGCTTATAACGACTTTAAAGCCGCAGTTCACAGCTACCAACGGCAACACCAAGTTTCAGGCATTATTTGGCGCGAACTGACTATGAAAGGAAAGACTCTACGTTATCCTGCTATTGACGAGCAGTTAGCCGCCCTAGAGAGTGACCTGAAAATCCTCAAAGCTGCCAAAGCTGACCTCTTAGAGTTTTGGTATACAGGCATCCAAGGTATGGACTTATACCTAAGTATTAATTTTGGTAAAGACTATCAAAAAATTATGCCCAATGATGTAAAAGAGGTCGCCCATAAAACGGAATGGGCAAATCTCTATGAATATAAGAATTACAACTTTTGGGAAATTATATTGCAGCTAGGTTGGGGGAAACCTGAGGAAGCATCCTATAAACGGGGATGGCCGACATCAGGAAGTGAGTACATTCATGCAGTTAATCCAGGCAAGTGCCCAATTTGTTGACCGCTATCGCCAGGTCGATGGGTTGTGGGTGCATAAAGCAGTATTATAAATATACTAGGAGCGGTCAAACATGAAAGAACAAACTATTAATCAAGTTATTGATCAACAAATAGAAGAATTGGACTATTCAATTCGACAGGAATTAACCAAGCTTGGCAATCAAGCCGCAAAGATGGGTTTAATTGGGGGACATGGTTATTACTTAGGAAGGTACGAAATTCTATGCAAAGGTCAAATCTTCACTCTTTCACCAGAAGAAGCTTACTCTTACCTAAAA
Source organism: Moorena sp. SIO3B2 (assembly GCF_010692525.1). NCBI lineage: Bacteria > Bacillati > Cyanobacteriota > Cyanophyceae > Coleofasciculales > Coleofasciculaceae > Moorena > Moorena sp. SIO3B2. The sequence continues at coordinate 2,593 of NZ_JAAHHE010000303.1, read as the reverse complement.
AAATTGGTAGCACAACACCAAAGGTAATTGGGAAACTATGAATTGTGAAGGATGAAGGATGAGTTTTCATAATTCATCCTTCATCCTTTGTGATTACCAGCGTGCCTGGGAACCAGACCAAATGTGTTCTACTGATTCACCATAAACCATAGGTTCATCCTCAAAGGTAAGAGCAGTGTAACCACTGGGTTCAACAGACCACATTGGCCAATACTCATTGCCCAACTCACCAGCCTGAAATAGCACTTGATCTGGATTAGCTTGACTCCAGCCTAGCAACAGTGCGTTAGTATAATGAATGCGCTCAGGAGCCAAGGTGGTCACAGTATTTTGGTTGCGATCCCAAATTACTGCGTAATCAGAAGCATCTGACGTATTAAAAAAACCTTCAAATTGCCGCCCTAGAAGGCGATCGCTTGACTCTGTCCAAGACACGGGAATCAGAATAGCGATTGCGCCGCTTAATTTATCATCATTATTAAGGCGCGCGTTCCAATGGGCAGGTAAACTGCCCTTGGGTCGCGCCTGATGGTTAGCTAAGGGAGAAGATGCAGTTATGATGCGCAAATCTCCAGTCTGCAAATTTTCTAGAAACATCACACTACTGATGCGGCTGCGGTACAGTTCTGGCTGTCCTTGTAGTTGAATGCGACTATAGGCAGCATACTTGCCATCAGGAGAAACTAGTGATTGGCTGCGATAGTACCTAAACCCAAAACTCTGATTAGCAACCAGTTCAGCGTGGGTTTCCAAGACCCAATTCCAAGGAATAGGATAAGGACTGTTGAGCGGGTCACTCTGAACGTATGGTTCGGTTAGATCAGGTTTGATAGCTTCTGTTACTTCCCTTAAAGGCTGGGAAGATAGCACCGATGATTGACTGGCTAGGAAGGATTCATTAGCCTTGGCTTTCTCAGCAAATAGGCTAGATGTTATCAACATCAAAGTTGCTAACAATAGTCCTAGTGGTTGATTTTTAAGCCATCCTGATAAACTCAATTGCCTTTTCAACATTGATTAGTCTTTCAGTTACTAATTAGCGTTTCTAGTTAGAGGAGCAACCCCAAGAAATTAGAATATAGTTCCTTAACTTTAGGTTTAAAAGGTTAAAAAGTGATCAACTACCCCGTCCGAACCTGCATTACGAACGGGTTTTTTTACACTTCGGCTCAGTCAGTTACCTAAACCCTCGACTATCAAGCTACCGAAAGCAGACAAATAAAATAAGCCAGGGAAAAATAAAAAATTAACACTCTTTCCTTCCCCTAAGAGGTCTTGGCTGAAGTGGGTAGCCCTCACACAAAAGTTGTCAGGCTTGACATTGGAATTAACTGGTTGGTTTGGAGGTTTTAGTGTTATGATAGCCATGTGGAATTCAACCTTGTTTTTTTGAATTCTTCTATAATGTAAAATACCTGCGCTTGACCCCTAACGGAGTACAATTGGAGCATCCTGCCTCATTATGTAGAAGGAGATCTAACAAAATTCGGTGTGACTCAACCCGCTACTTCCAACACCAATACCAGACCTGAAACCTCAATAAGTATACTGAACTGCCTACTAATCTTAATTTTCAGGCTACTACTGCTAGGCGTAGGGAGTGGCTTGGCCGTGATATTTGGCATTGTTGTTGCCAATGCTTACCCTAACCCGAATCCAGAAAAACCCCTGATCTTAAAATTACTGGAGCATCTGGATAACAAGGGAGAATCAACGTTTTTCAATTTTAGTTCAATTCGGGAACCAACGGAAGCCAATCCACTAAAACAATTGACACCAGTTCAAAGAGTCCAGCTCAAAGCTCAACTAAGTGAGTTAGACAAGCGAATGAAGAGATTGAGTGAGGACGTGACAATGTTGGAAACTCAGTTGGGAACCTCGGGAGGGAATGAATCTCTTGAAAGGCGCATCCAAGCGATCACTTTGCTTCTGAAGGAACCATCGACTCCAAGTAGCAATGCTCCATTAGTTGGTAATAGCAATGGCAATCGACTAGCTGCCTTGGCTGCCGACAAGTTGAAAGTCACGTTGCCCAGTGATATTTTATTTGAGGAAAGTAAAAGTACGTTACGTCCAGAAGCAGGTTTGATCCTAGACAAAATTGTCACAGATTTGCAAGCCTATCCCAGTAGTACAATCCGAATTGCTATCCACACCGACAACCCCCGCGAAGCCAAAGAGAATCGAAACCTTTCATTTGAGCGTGCTAAAGCAGTTCAGCAGTATCTTAGTAGCGCTTTAGACGATTCATACCGTTGGCTGATTATTGGCTACGGAGAAACTCGTCCTCTGGTCGCTAATGATACTGAGGTTAATCAGCAACGCAATCGTAGGGTGGAAATTGCTGTGGATTAGTCATTAGTCAGAAGCTTATTTGGTTATTTGCTTGAAAGTTATTTGGTTGTTTCCCTTGGGCGTCCGGTGTAGGGTAGGTTGAAGATTAGAGCCTTAACAACTCAAAGCTGGATGTATAACTGGCAAGCTGTAACCTTTAACCTGAAACCAGCTAACCTGAAACCAGCTAACCTGAAACCAGCTAACCTGAAACCTGAAACCAGCTAACCTGAAACCTGAAACCAGCTAACCTGAAACC
>NZ_JAAHHE010000302.1:4835-7349 GCF_010692525.1 Moorena sp. SIO3B2 | reverse complement strand
GGGTCGCCTTATTAAAAAATATTTAACCCTTTTCTGCATAACCTGCTAACTATAAAGGCGACCCTATCTAAGGTTTTGTCTCCGGGGGAAACCACGGCAGCGCGGTCATGGGGGGAACCCCCTTTGGCGGCGCTGCCTCCCCAAGACCGTAATGGTGCGTTTGACCCGTAATTAAATTCGCCACGGGTCGCACCTCTGCATCGCTTATTCAAAAGCACCATCTGTAGCACCTCAAGTAGCGTGCGCATTAGCTGATACGCGACACGCTGATACGCGACACGCTGATAGCTGATACGCGACACGCTGATAGCTGAATACTTACATATAAATTAATGATGTATTGTCGAAGTGCGGCTCGTTCCAACTAGGAGCCTTTAGAAAATAAAGGGCCATTGAAATCACACTAGCTTACCAAAAAATTTGGGTAATCGCGCCCCGTCCTTATAGGAGACGCGCGCCTCAGAGTTAAGAAGCATTTATTGGGAGCAGGCTATGAGCAAAAGGGTTAAAACTTATTAATTAAGGCTTCTTAACTCTTACGGTAGGCTTTTTGTTAAATTAAGACTTGACGGTTTTTTCGCATCGTGTTAAGATAAAAACCTAACGAAAAAAACAATTAATGTTCTAGATAAACATGATATTAAAATAAGTAGATGATGTAAAAAATCAGCTAAGATATCAGCTTATTGCATCATCAAATTCTTAGATTTGGAGATCTCCGAAAACATAAGATCAAGAAAAAGTTTATCTAACTTGTTAACTAGATTAGGTACGGTGGGGTTAGAAGTTACCTTAATCAGAGGGTCGCCTTTATAGTTAGTCGGCGCTTGTGTAAAAAGTTTTAACCTTTTTTATTAAGGCGACCCTCTGATCAGGTTTCGTTTCCGGCACACCGAAACCTAGGTCATAGACCAAATACGCTTGGGTCGAATCCACCTCTATTTTTCCTGGCTCCGGCAAGGGTTTTACAAGTCACCCCGTTGAACGCGATCGCGTGGCCATAGGCCAAGCAAGAATCCCCGTCCTTCCAGGGCGGGGAGTGTCAATTGGTAGCTTACTCCACGCTGTGACCGACAGTCGTTATGATCTGTCTAATTGACTCTTCAGATGCTTCGGTTTCAACTCTAACCGTCTTTGATGTTACATCCACTGCGACTTTAGAATCTGGCTCCTGTTGGAGTATACCTTCGGTAATGGTCTTGGCACAGACATCACACGCAATACTGGGAACTTTTAACTGTACTACTGCCATAGTCAATACTCCATCAGTTTTTCTTACAGCCGTTAATCAGCTTGCCCTTAAAGCTCGCAGCCCAAGCTAGGAATGTTAATCCTTACCAATAACTTAGATCGATTGACGACAATACTCAATGGGCCTAGCCAGGATTGACTAGACCCATTCGAGTGGAAAAAGACAAATTTTCAACGAGTTAACTTTCTGACTACCAGTTTTGAATCACTACTATGGTTGGCAAACTACACAGATACACCTAATACTAAATCTCACACAGTCGTGTCTTTCCGGACTTTGGTTTGGCTTACTCCAACTTCTGTTGGTTTCTCGCCACTTTTTGCTATGTTCGATTGGTGCCTACTGTGGCTGGGTCATAGACCGGTAGAAATCATCTTATCTATGCCCATTTAGTTTCTGGCTTCAGGTTCTTCTCTGAAGGATGACTTCCACTCTTTAAAACTAACACGGCCTTCTGGAGATTCCGAATACTTGTTGTTAAAGTTAATCAGTCTTTACAAACTGCAACGATTAGATGAAAAAGTATGAAGCATGTAGGGTCAAGGGTGAAGTGTTAATTGCTTTGTCAGCTATCAGCGTGTCGCTTATCAGCTATCAGTCATTGGCCAAGGGCTTTTCCCCAGACTTGAAATTATCATTAATCTCGAACTATGAAGCTGATGGCTGATAGCTGACGGCTGAATGCTTACATTTGATTAACTTTAATGGTACGGTACAGCAATCATTTCTAATGTGTCTGGGATTTCCCCAATACATTTCCCCAATACATTTCCCCAATACATTTCCCCAATACTCAAAGGGCCTAGCCAGGATTGACTAGACCCATTCGAGTGGAAAAAGACAAATTTTCAACGAGTTAACTTTCTGACTACCAGTTTTGAATCACTACTATGGTTGGCAAACTACACAGATACACCTAATACTTAATCTCACACAGTCGTGTCTTTCCGGACTTTGGTTTGGCTTCCTCCAACTTCTGTTGGTTTCTCGCCACTTTTTGCTATGTTCGATCGGTGCCTACTGTGGCTGGGTCATAGACCGCTAGAAATCATCTTATCTATGCCCATTTGGTTTTTGGCTTCAGGTTCTTATCTGAAGGATGACTTCCACTCTTTAAAGCTAACACGACTTTCTGGAGATTACGAATACTTGTTGTTAAAGTTCAGGAGTCTTTACACACTGCAACAATTTGATTGAGAAGTATGAAGGTTGAAGGTTGGAAGGTTGAAAGGTTGAAGGTTACAGGTTGAAGGTTACAGGTT
>NZ_JAAHHE010000302.1:0-4530 GCF_010692525.1 Moorena sp. SIO3B2 | reverse complement strand
CAATGGTTTGCTCTCCTATCAAGGGTGGGCTTTCAGCTTCGCTTCTATGTCAGAATGGATCATACGTAAATTAAGAAACATAGCGATAGGGTTTTACTTCCCATAAGCCCATACCCTAAAGCTGAATTGTAGAGAACCATGCCCGATATCCCTAATTATTTGCGCGGTAACGAAATACGGCAAACTTTCCTCGATTTCTACTCCCAACGGCAACACCAGGTATTGCCAAGTGCTTCGTTAGTACCGGAAGACCCGACGGTGTTGCTGACAATTGCGGGAATGTTGCCGTTTAAACCGATTTTTCTAGGACAACGTCAGTCGGAATTCCCTCGCGCCACTACTGCCCAAAAATGTATCCGCAACAATGATATAGAGAATGTGGGACGCACGGCACGGCATCATACTTTTTTTGAGATGCTGGGGAATTTTAGTTTTGGGGATTACTTTAAGGAACAAGCGATCGCATGGGCATGGGAACTCTCTACAGAGGTATTCGGTTTGCCACCAGAACGCTTAGTAGTCAGTGTTTTTCGGGATGATGACGAAGCGTTTGGGATCTGGCGGGATAAAATTGGGATTCCAGCTCATCGCATCCAGCGCTTGGGTGAGGAGGATAATTATTGGAAATCGGGTCCGACCGGTCCGTGTGGTCCGTGTTCAGAAATTTACTACGATTTTCACCCAGAACTGGGAGACGAGAGCATTGATTTGGAAGATGATACCAGGTTTATTGAGTTCTATAACCTGGTATTCATGGAATACAACCAGGATGCGGAGGGGAATCGCACTCCGTTAGAGAAACAAAATATTGATACGGGGATGGGACTGGAGAGGATGGCGCAAATCCTCCAGCAAGTGCCGAATAATTATGAAACTGATTTAATTTTCCCGATTGTAAAAACCGCAGCGGAAATTGCTGGGGTTAACTATAGCAAGAGTGATCAGAAGACGAAGGTTTCTCTGAAGGTTATTGGTGACCATATCCGGGCAATCGTTCATATGATCGCGGATGGGATTACGGCTTCTAACACCGGACGGGGTTATGTGTTGCGCCGTTTGCTCCGTCGAGTGGTGCGTCATGGCCGTTTGATTGGGATTGATGGGGAATTTACCTGGGAAGTGGCTCAAACAGCGATCGCATTATCTGAATCAGCTTATCCTAATGTGCGGGAACGGGAAAAGACTATCAAAGCGGAAATGCAGCGGGAAGAGTCTCAATTCCTGAAAACCCTAGAACGGGGTGAGAAGCTGCTAGCTGAGATTTTGGCTAAGAAGCCTAAACAGATTTCTGGCACAGATGCGTTTACCCTCTATGATACCTATGGTTTCCCAGTGGAATTAACTGAGGAAATTGCTGAAGAACAGGGCTTAACGGTAGACCTCGATGGCTTCGAGGTGGAAATGGAACGCCAGCGGGAACGGGCTAGAGTTGCCCATGAAACGATTGATTTAACGGTACAGGGTAGCTTAGATCAGCTAGGGGAACATATCCATAGTACGGCATTCCTTGGTTACACTGAACCCCAGTCCATGGCTAAGGTAGAGGCTTTGCTAGTTGATGGGAAGTCCGTGGAATCGGCTGGGGCTGGGAGTAAGGTCCAGGTGATTTTGGATCAGACCCCATTCTATGCGGAATCTGGAGGACAAATAGGCGATCGCGGTTATCTGTCTGGGGATTCGCTATTGGTTCGCATCGAAGATGTTCAGAAGGAATCGGATTTCTTTGTCCACTTCGGTACTGTCGAACGGGGAAATTTAGCGGTAGGCACAACAGTAACGGCTCAAATTGACCGGGCTTGTCGCCGTCGAGTTCAAGCTAACCATAGTGCGACCCATTTACTGCAAGCGGCTCTGAAAAGAATTGTTGACCCAAGCATCTCTCAGGCAGGCTCTTTGGTGGCTTTTGACCGTTTGCGCTTTGACTTCAATTGCCCTCGCGCTCTGACATCGGAAGAGTTAGACCAAATTGAGGCACAAGTTAATACTTGGATTAGTGAAGCCCATACTGCAGATGTGGAGGTGATGCCTTTGACAAAAGCTAAGGCTAAGGGGGCGACTGCTATGTTTGGGGAAAAGTATGGTTCGGAGGTCAGGGTGATTGATTTCCCTGGTGTCTCCATGGAATTGTGTGGTGGTACCCATGTCAACAATACTGCTGAGATTGGCGTGTTTAAGATTATCTCTTCCGCAGGGGTCGCGTCTGGGATTAGGCGGATAGAAGCAGTGGCTGGACCGGCGGTGCTGGATTATCTGAATGTGCGGGATAAGGTGGTTAAGGATTTATGCGATCGCTTTAAGGCACAACCGGAAGAGTTACCTGAGCGGATTAGTAATTTACAACAGGAACTCAAGGCTACTAATAAACAGTTAGATGCCCTCAAGCAACAATTGGCTTTGGCAAAATCTGACCAGTTGTTGGCGGAAGCTAAGTCAGTCGGTGAGTTCAAGGTTCTGATTGCCAAGATGGAGGGAGTAGAACCAGAGGGCTTAAAAAGTGTTGCTCAACAGCTACAGCAGAAGCTGGGAGAAAGTGCGGTAGTGTTGGGTTCAGTGCCTAGCCCCGACAAGGTGAGTTTAGTGGCAGCCTTTAGTAAGGGTGTTAATCAGAAAGGCTTGCAGGCTGGGAAGTTTATTGGTGCGATCGCTAAAATTTGTGGTGGTGGTGGCGGTGGACGACCTAACTTGGCTCAAGCTGGTGGAAAAGATGGCAGTAAGTTAGGGGAAGCTCTTGATAGGGCGTTGGAACAGTTGTTGGAAGGGTTGCAGTAGTTTTGGACTGGGGGATCCCCCCTAACCCCCCTTAACAAGGGGGGGATTTGAAGAATAGTTGTATTTGTGCGATCGCTAACTAATTGCGATCGCGTAGCGGCTCTGTTCGCGTAGCGTGGCCTTTGGGCTTAAGAGCATCGCTGCGCAGTTTGCGATCGCTTTTTTATTGCGTTGCGTGTAGCGCTATATGTGCTGCCGAACAATTTAGTGCGTCAGTGCAATAGTTTTGTTTGAGCCACTGACCGACCCATCGTAATTGGTGAGTTAGTGCAATAGTTTTTTTAGCCCTTGCATATTAATCCAATTTCGTGTAACATATTATGACCGCTAACGCAATGGTTTCCCAGCCATGATAATTTCCACCGCACAAGCAGCTGATTTAGTAGGTATTTATGCCAGTTGCCTGGGTTTCTTTATGAACAAGGGCAGAGTTACAAGTATGCTTGGCACCACACTCGAAACGATTCTTCAAGAGAAGATATCGAGTGTAATGTATTGTTGTACATTTTTATAAAAATTGCCTTTTTACCCTACAAGCTTTGCTTAGCAAAAAATTGTAGCAATTATTATATACTAGTTGATCAGAGCTATACCTTAGAGAGCCTAAATTTTGATACTCTCAACAGTATCTTGCTTGAGGTAATTCTGAGGCTAATCTTAAGCTTTACAATTTACTATATTCATGGAATAATACTGAGCCAATCGAATAATCTGACTAGGTCTACGTCGATTAATGCTGTAGATTCACATCATAATATCTGTAAGTACGATTGTTTAAATTCGGCACTAAGGTAAACGCTTATTGTTTATTGATAATAATCGACTAATGGCTGATCAATATATATCACATAGCTATCGTATTCTTCAAGAATATAAAACTTCAATCTACTGTAGAACCTATAAGGTAAATGATGAGAGTGCAGCGGCTCAACCTTGTCACTATATAGCCAAAGAATATAAGCCTCTGTCTGAAGAACCAGAGGTAATGAAAGAAGCTCAAAAGCTCTTCAGTGAACGTCTCCAAGAGATAAGGGCTTTAGAAATTAACGGTATAGCCAATATTAAGTATCAGTTTAAACAAGGCAATAGTTTCTATATACTTCGAGATTATATACAAGATAATACTATTGAGGCAGAGATTAAAAATGGAAAGTCTTTCCAGGAGGAAACAGTTAAGATAATTCTCAGGAAATCTCTAGAGATTTTAGTTCAATTACATGAGCAAAAAATAGCTCAGGGTAATATTAGGGCTTCTAACCTAATATATTCAGGAGACTATCAACTAACTCTTCTTGATATTGGAGATTTAAACGAAATCGGTGGGCTACAGATAGTTTCGGGTAAGGTGTCTATTAATCTAGACAAATATAATGATCGTTACAAGCCACCCAAAGCGAATCAAGACAAGTATCGAGACGATCTATATGCTTTGGGAGTTGTTTGTATTGAGATGATCAGATCTGAGATTCATCCTCAGCTTATTAGTCACCAATCTACTAAAGAAACTATATGGCGTGATCAAGTTCCTGGGAAACGCCCTTTACAGATTAGCGATGCATTTGCAAAGATCATAGACAAAATGATTCTTTATGAACCCCAAGCTCGCTATCAGTCAGCTAAAGACATATTGAATGACTTAGACCAACTCCTTGATTCTAAGTCTAAAATCCCTGCATATGACAAGACTCAGCTTAAGATAAGTATTATTAGATTTAGGAGAAAACTATTTTCCAATCCACTATATGCTCTATTGATTGTAGT
>NZ_JAAHHE010000301.1:4447-7352 GCF_010692525.1 Moorena sp. SIO3B2 | reverse complement strand
TTGTCTATGCTGGCATCTTGCCAATTATTGGTATTCTGTTAATCCAGGAGACCTTTGATGGTGCTATTCCTGTTGATTTCTTCCTTACGTTTTTAGCATTGATTGCAGTACCAACTGTCTGTACTGTCATTGGTGGTTGGCGTCTCACGATGCAACCAAGGGAGTTAATGCGCTTGTTTTATGGTGTGGAAGCACCCTTATTTGCTTGGTGCCTAATTCGTTTGTTCTTGATCCGGGAATTTACCACTGTTAGCACCTTAGTATTGGGTACCGTTTTGGTTTGTATCCTGGCATTTGCTGCGGAAGTAGTATGGGGATATGATCCTAATCGTAAACCAGTAGCATGGTTACAACTAATTGCTCACACCTTGATGCTTTTGACTAGTATTTATGTCGGAGTATTGCTGTTGTTTTATGTTGTCCCTGCTGCTGGTGCTTTTATCCAAAATTTCTTCAAATTCCAATGGCTAGAAAATCTGTGGTTATCATGGATCTATATTGATATAATCGGTTTATTAATGTTACTCCTATTTGGATTTAGCATTACCCTATTTCTAGGAATGCCCTCAGCATTTACAGCCCTTTATGTTCATTCCGGACAGCGCATCTTAAGGGCTTTTGCCAGACAGTATGGGCGCAACCGGGCGATTCAAGGGGCAGTAGCTGTGGTTACTGTCTGGATGATTCTGTTCTTTTCCTTGAATGTACAAGCTCAAGTTGAGGCGTTTAAGCTCCTAGAAAATTACCCAAAAACTAATAGCGATCGCCAAGCCTTGATAGCTAAGTCTGATGTAATTCGCACTGGGTTAGTTAATGCCAATTTGTTCCCCTATCGGTATCTGAGTAGCCGAGACGAGAATAACCATATCTACGCGATGTACAAAGATGTGTTTGACTTGCCAGATTCCCTATGTGAATTTTTACAAAATAGCTACAATCTGGTTATGTCACCGTTTTTGTATAAGGGCTCCCGAGACGATGTGGAAAAAGCTCAACAGCTTTATGGGGAATTCTTTGATACACCACTTCAGAAAGCAGAACGAAAAGCTGTTCAACATGCCCTACAATCTACAGCGATTATTGACCAAGCTAAGGCGGGTTTGTTGAATATCGATCAAAAACGGGTGTGGCTGCAAAAGCAAGAGGTAACCTTAGATGCCCATGGGGATTGGGCAGATGTAGAAATCTACGAGGTGTATAAGAATAAAACTACTGATGTTGAAGAAGTACTCTACTATTTTTCGTTACCAGAAGGGGCAGCTATTACTGGCTTGTGGCTGGGTGAAACGGATGACCGCAATCACCGCTTTCCATTTCAAGTCTCGCCACGGGGTGCTGCACAACAGGTTTACAACTCCCAGGTCAGGCGATCGCGTCCTGTGGACCCAGCCCTGCTTGAGCAAGTCGGACCTCGGAATTATCGTCTCAGAGCATTTCCCATTCCTCGTCCGTTATCCTCATGGGAGAAAAGACATGGTAGCGATCGCGCAACGGAAATGCATCTGTGGCTGACCTACAAGGTGATGCGACAAGAGAAGGGTTGGCCCTTGCCTGAGTTAAACGAACAACGTAATATCTTTTGGACAAATCGCACCAAGCGCATCCGCAATGGTAAAGTACAACGGGGTTTTTCTGATAGGTGGTTAGAAGCATATTTACCAGCAGATCAACCCCAGCAACCCATGGTTCATCAGGTGAATTTAGGGGATGGCTACCGCATCTCGGCGAAACCGTTAGACTTGTTGCAGAAATCGGGAATAGGGAACACTAACCTCTCGACATTAAAGGATAAGCGGTTTGCTCTCATTCTCGATAGTTCCAGGAGTATGGCTGCTCAAGCATCCCAGGTCAAAGAGACATTCACTTGGCTACAAAAACAGGGTTTTGCTGATCAGAGCTTGACTAACAATGATGCGGATTTGTACATCACTGACGCAATAGATAACAAGATCGAACATCAAGCTAAACGCATTGATGATATAAGTGATTTTGATCCTGCTGAGATCACCTTTTATGGCTCTATCCAACCTGAACAGATGCTGCAACAGTTTGAACAGTTGCGTGGCAATACCCCTTATGACGGGATATTACTGGTGACTGATCAGGGTAGTTATGAGTTATCTGAGGATAATAAAAATGTGGCGGTGGTGGCTGCACCCCTGTGGATGGTTCATTTGGGCAATCAATTACCCTCAGCCTACAATGATACGATTCTAAAATTGATTCAAAATAGTGGTGGTGGTGTCTCTACGGATATCCAAGGGGTAATCCAGCGGATGGCGACTCAAGAAGCCTTGGGGTCATCGGTCGTAAGTGTGGCGGATGGCTATGCTTGGTTTATGGAATCAGGAACTGCTGAGACTACTACTGAAACTGGATTTGAACCACTGGCGGCCAGGCAACTTATCCTAGGGTTGAGTGGAAACCTGAATGGTTCTCTAGAAGAACTGGATCGGATTCATGGCATCGCCAAGACCTATGACATTGTCAGTCCCTATTCATCCATGATTGTGCTGGTGAATGATCAGCAACGAAGGATGCTCAAAGAAGCAGAAGCGTCGAGCGATCGCTTTGACCGAGAGGTGGAAACTGGGGAAGAACAGTTGAATCAGCCGTCTAATCCGTTTAGTGTTTCCGGTGTTCCTGAACCGGAGGTATGGATGTTGATCTTGATCAGTGCGATCGCACTTTTGATTATTAGCAAACGACAAAAAATTACCGTTGACGGTTAACCCTCAAGAGTTGTGAATTATATAGCAATTCTCATAGCTATGAGAATTGCTATATATAGAGGTTCTCATATTAATCAGGTACACAGGATTTTTTCCCTGTTCCCTGTTCCCTGTTCCCTGTTCCCTGTTCCCTGTTCCCTAAAATCCACAACTTGTGTACCTCACCTATTTAA
>NZ_JAAHHE010000301.1:0-3895 GCF_010692525.1 Moorena sp. SIO3B2 | reverse complement strand
CACTATTTCATAACTTTCACCGACCGCAAGGGAGGTTAAATCAACAGTAGTAGGCGCATCCCCATCAACTTCACTAATCCGTATAAATTCAAAGAATGCCGAACTAGGAGTTATCACATAGGCAGGAGGCTCTTTTTGTGGTTCTAAGTTGATTCCAATCCAAGCTTCAGAAGCACCATAACCAGGAGAGTAAATCGGGAGGTCACCTGTATAAACTTGCAAACTTTCTTTGTACAGCTGCATAGAACCCGTTGTGATACATTGTATGTAGGACAATTTCGGGAATATTCGAGGTAAAATTCCCTCGAATCCTTTTTCAAATTCAGTCCTTAGTACCTGGGCACGGTCTGGATTTGGCTTGAGTAAATTTTGTAAATCATCCCGTGTGGAAGCATCTAGTTCTAAGCTTTGATCAATTCTACCATACTGGATATCGTTGACCAATTGCTGCCACTCTTTTTCCAAGGTTTGTAGACCTTGTAATAAATTATAGGCAAAGTTACCCATGATGTATGCCAAATCTTGCTCTAGTAAACCAAACAGCAAATGGCAATAATAAGCACTGCGGTAATCCGATATTAAAAAGACGCTAGGAGGGCTAGTATATTTGAGACGTATAATAGTTTGAATAAACTTAGACTGTTTGATGCCTCCGCTACTACCTGCTCCTCGTGGAATCCCACTGGGTGTAAGCTTTAGTGGTTGTGCGTTGGATAAGGTAAGACCACGGCAATTGTTGGTGTTACCGTTCTTATTCAGATAGTAAGATTCTGTAAGTCCTACCACCGCTTGGATAACTTTCTGGAAGGCTGAGAACAGACGTTTGGTTCTGGGGATTAATTTGCCTTTACCGGTGGTTCCTGATGTTTCTTGAAATAGAATAATGGGCTCTGCTACCAGTTGATTAAACTTGCCGGTATTGGCAATATTATTAATAATATCTTGGTAGTCTTGATAAGTAGAAATAGGATGTGCTTTTCGGAAGTCTTTGACTGACTTAATCTCGGAAAATTTGTACCTTTTACCGTAGTCAGTGTCCTTCTGAAGCTTCAAAATATCCATCAGGACTTTAGTTTGAACTTTGGCAGCGTTTGCGGTGTCATTTTGTAACTTTTTTAGATTGCTTTTACTGAAATAATTCAATATTACTAGTAACAAGCGATCAGAAATTATATCGATTAGTTTTAGAGGGTGCTCTAGCATGATTTTTTCCTAACGCTTACTTTCAAAACGATTGAATTAGCGGCAAGTAGAGGAATGCTCAAATTCGGTTTTAACTTTTGGTTTTAACTTTTGGTTTTAACTTTTGCCACTAAGCGCGTCTAACACGACACCAGAAATGATTTTACTCCTTCAGGCAACACGAACCAAAATCTCTCCAGCAACTCGCTCCCCTGATTCCAACGCTGATTCCATACCAGGAGATGCGATCGCAGTATGTTCCCCAGCAAAGTGAATTCGATTCCAGGGTTTAGCCATCTTGTTCTGAAATCCGCGAATTTGTCCGGGGGCAAAGTGAGCATAAGCTCCCTGAGCATAAGGATCACTACCCCAGGAAACCACACGGGCTATCTCGACATTACCTTCAGTAGCAGGGCGAATTCGCTTCAGTTCAGCCTTGACAAATTGTCCTAATTCCTGTTCTGACATAGCATCTAACTTCTTAGCACTGGCTCCATTAGCCCAGCAGGTTAAGCTTTGGACTTCTCCAGAAGCATCCTTGTGTGGAAAGACCAGCTCTAACACAGAGTCTGTCCACATCCTGATTGGGTAACCGTCTTCTTCCCAGAACGGATTGGTAACAGAAACATGAACCTGTGTGACTATTGTATAGGGTAATTCCTGGACAGCCTCAGCCTGCGCCCCTTCCAAAGGAGGATCGATCTCTACCTGGCGCAGTACAGAAAAAGGCAGAGTACAGACAACGTAGTCAGCCTGGAAGGTTGAGCCATCGGAGCAGTAGACTTGAACACCAGTTTCCTGGCTGCGGATAGCTGTCACTACTTTCTTGGTTTGGACAACAGAGTTCAGAGATGCTGCCATCTGTTCAGGCAAGCGAGAGTTGCCGCCTTTGACATGCATCATGGTCTTGCTTAGAGTCTGTACTTGTTGGTCATTCTTGAATGCCCACAAGGCCGAGGCAGTTTCCAAGCTGTTCATTGAAAAAGGATAAACGTTCATCAGGCGAAGGGCTTCTGGAGATGCCCCTTGGGCAAGCATATAGTCATCTAGAGGGATATCTAGGTCAAAATGGGTCGGGGATCTCCATGCTGTAGCATCTTCCAAGGGATTATTGGGGTGGAGGTAATGGGTTAGCAAACGAGGTGGAACTATACTACGCTCGCTTTCTGCTAACTGATTCGCCATAGATTTAGACCAGTCTGGGGTCAATACAGATTGCCCATTAATATGGAGTAGCAGTGCCCTGTCCAACTGCTGAAGCGGTTCCACAGGTACTTTCAGCTTCTGGGCTAGAGTTAACAGGCGCTGGTATGTCTCGCTCAAACTCTGACCTCCGGCTTCTGGTTTACCCGGTAGGTCATCTAAGGTATAGATACGACCACCAACGCGATCGCGTGCTTCCAATACCGTTACCGAAATCCCCTTTGCCTCTAATAGCAACGCGCTATATAAACCGGAAAGACCAGCACCGATCACCACTACTGAGGTGGGCTTAATCGAAGCAGATGCAGCAATCTGTTTAGATGCTCGTCCTACCACGAGGGTGGCTAGGGCAGACTGAGCCATCCGACCCAGGAATTTACGGCGATTAAGACCTCTAGTAGTCATTAGTTTGTAGTGATTATTGCATTATTTGATTATTTTAATATTTCATTTTATTGTTTACTATTACAAACTGATCACATAGTTTAATTTTTATGTACTTGCCATGGTAGCAAGAAGACAATTTAGCAAAATTGTTGAGGAATTCTAATCAATTGAATTGAGAGACTTGAATGAGTAATACTCAGTCCACAGGATTGCCTCTTTGGGTGCAGGAAAGAGATACAGTTATCGCCAATGATGCTGGGGTTGAATGGCGAGAGGGCAAACGCCCTGATTATGCCCAAACTAATCAATTTCTTAAGAAAGGGAGTAAATTCAATCATCCAGAGGGGTCTTTGGAAGCGATCGCTCAAAACTTAGTCAGAACCTTCGAAATGGAAGCTTCCTATAAAGCTAATCCTGAGCAGTGGTTGTCTATTGTTGCCGACCAGTTTCGGATGAGCACTAACGGTGGACCAAAGTACAATGCCCAGACTGTTGCTGATATCGGAACATACAACGTATTTCTTGGGGATACGGAACACTATCGCTCCACAGAAGAAACCTTTGAATCATCCATAGAAATTTTCCATAAGGCTTTTCCTAATGGCTTTCTCTGGGAACTGATGGAAGTGCTTTCCGGACCTCCTAATGTCACCTTTAAGTGGCGGCATTGGGGGACGTTTAGCGGTTCTTTTAAAGGTCATGAACCCACAGGAGAAACCATAGAAGTTTTTGGCATCAGCATTGCTCGGGTTACTGAAGACTTGAAGATTGTCTCCTTGGAGCATTTCTTCGATAACAGTTTGTTTCTCAAGCAATTAACATCAGGCTGTCCCTTCCACTCTTAAAATTTAAATAATTCGTAAGCATTCAGCTAATGCGCTACGCCCACCCTTGGCCTGTGGCCACGCTGCTTGAGGTGCGAACAGCTTTCAGCTTTCAGCTTATGGGCGTAGCGTGGGCTTTGGCCAAGGGCTTTTTCCCAGACTTTCAATTCGATAAAATCTCACCTGAGTTCGACGTAACCCTGGAAGCCTTAATCTACCGTAGTTGCTCAAAGCCTGTATCCCCCATTGTTGCCTCAAGGGTTCCCGAAGCCTAGCCTGCTTAGGGCTAATCGCTTATA
>NZ_JAAHHE010000300.1:0-7413 GCF_010692525.1 Moorena sp. SIO3B2 | reverse complement strand
CGCCGTTTGAGTAAGGACTATGAACAGTATACACAGATGAGTGAGGCGATGATTTCTGGTTCTCTCATTCGCCTGATGACAAAACGACTAGCAACAGTTTAAGGTTCTGTTTAGAAATCAGCTCTTAGAGGTGATGAACAAATGTACTCAAACCAAATTAGCCAGGGGATTTAGTCTGTCAACGGTAGGACGACTATTCCCAGGTAATTTCTGGTATTTGCTCGCAAAAGCTGTAAGTGTATCCATCTTTTCTGTGGACTCTTATCAGGTTTTTGACGTGCAAGCTTATTGCCTTTTTCCCCGGGACTGTGTAATTGAAAGAGTTACTTTTGCTTATGGGGTTAACTCTTCCGAACTCCCCAGTCAGGAGGTTTTTGGCTATATCTCCACTACACCAACCTTTGTTCGCGCAGCGTGGCCTACGGCCAATCGGCTTTAATGGGTTGTGTCTGATGGGATAGCCATACTTGTTGAGTGCTGCTTTTTGCCTACCTCCTTGGCCAAAACAAGTTACTAACAGTGGTTGGTTTGTCCTTAACTGCAAGGCTTCAATATCTCCGACACAGGCGGCATCAATCCAATGCTCCTTAGGAAAGCCCAGCTTAGTCCGGTTGTACTTGGTCTGCGCACCCGTTCCAGCAACCACGGGCTTTATCTTTTGAAGTACTTTCACTAACTTATTATACATCTCCATAATACTATAAAATTCTAAAAATAGAGTATAATGGACGTAAATATCCATAGATAAGCGGAAACAATGAGTAATTATACTTGGGATTATATTCAAAAACATCCTAAACAAACCAAAGTATTATTAGGAATTGATTATGATCAATTAACAAAACTGATAAAACAAGGAAAGTTTGGTAGTGATAAACATGTAGTGATGGCCTAATCAAACCGACAAACATTGATTATAGTGATGAATAAAATTCCAAATAGCTCCTAAGTGATTTTCTAATTTTTTTGAAAATGACAAAGTTTTTCTTACCAGACGACTAATCCTTTGTCTTAAGGTATTATTTAATCTTTCAATATGATTAGTTTTAGCAGTTTTTTTTGCTACTGGTTTGTGACGTTTTTGTGGTATTACTGTTTTATAAGCTTCCCAAAAATCTGTATAACACACAGCACATTGTCAGCTGGAGGGAAAGACTGCCATAATTTTTTTGCCGAGTATCGAGTACGATCACCAATATAAACTCCAATTATTTCTCTAGTTTTTTGTTCGCGTAGCGTGGCCAACGGCCATCAATTGCCAACCAAATCCATTGGAGACGAAACCTTAGAGAGGGTCGCCTTATTTCATATAACTTAAAACTCTTACCCATAACCTGTCCCTATAAAGGCCGGAGATGAAACCTTAGAATAAAGGAGCCTTAATCAATAAGTTTTAACCCTTTTATGTATAGCCGAGCAACCAGAAAGGCTCCTTTATTCTTACGGTAACTTCAAACCACTCTCTTACGGTAACTTCAAATGCTGATTATCTTTATTGTTAACAAAAGACCACATTTCATCACATTCTATGGTAATTTTACATGCATGGTTTTTCGGACACCTTGATTTTTCGGGGAGTTTCGGCATATTTTTTATTAACATAATTTTGGAGCCATGTTTTTGAAACTCCAACTGATCGTGCAATGCCAGCTAAAGATATTTTTTCAAGCAAGAGGTCATCTATTATCTTTATTTTTTTTCGACAAGGGTATCGGCTTTTTTGTAGGATTTTTTATAAACTGCTTCTTACAGTTTTTACACAGGTATTTTGGCTTTTTATGATGAGTGCTGCCATTTTTAACTGTTCGCTCACAATTGCAGTAAGGGCAATTAGGTCGGGTTATTAAATCAGGTTTTGCATTCATTGTTTACCAGGAATTGTTTATCAAAAAAGCATTTTATTACTAATAAAAAAATAGCAGTTTCATAAGATTTATTCAATCAATATTTATAATAGATTATATAAGTATTGCTAATAAATTTACAGTCAACTGACTCTATTTTTGAGTAACAAATGTCTTATTTAGGCTAAAGTAAATGTTGTATCACTACATGTTTATCACCACCCTATTTTGAATAAAATGTACTTGACTTGAACCGAGTGAGTAGCTCTCGATTTTGGGTTCTTCCGAACCTGGTGTGCTGGATAAAACCCTGTAGCCCTAATCTGGTAATGGATGGCGAGATTTGAAGTCAGTTTTGAGCAGTTTTAGCCTAAAACACCGCGCAGCATAGGTTTGAGCGATCTTTTACAGACTAAGTTCCGAAGAACCCGATTTTGAGTCTAGACAACAACAAGGAAATCCAGGAGATTAGAGGAGAACCCTTTGAACGAGGCCAATCTTGATGTCCCAAGGTTTTGCTCCGATTACTTCTTCCTGGCCTTGCGCCACCACCAAAAAGCTCAAGGGAAGCATTATGGAAGAATTCATTGGCTTGGATGACCCACGAACGAAACGTCAACCTCAACATCTACTCATTGATATCCTGACAATAACGATACTGGCAGTCATAAGCGGCTCGGATTCCATGGTAGCAATAGAGACTTATGGCAAACGCAAGCAGAAGTGGTTAGAGACGTTTTTGGAGTTACCCTATGGGATTCCTTCCCATGAGACGTTTTCAAGAGTCTTGGCTCAGATCGACCCACAGCAGATGCGTGAATGTTTTTTATCGTGGGTTAGTCACTTGAGTAGAAAGCTTGCCATCAACCTGATCAGCATTGATGGTAAGACCTCGAGAGGTTCCTATGACCGAAATCAGGGAATCACAGCCTTACACACCATCACTGCATGGGCGAGTGAGCATCATCTGGTGTTAGCCCAACAAGCAGTGGAGCAGAAGTCCAATGAGATTACAGCTATCCCGGAACTATTACAGTTGCTAGATCTAACTGGAGCAATTATCACTATTGATGCGATGGGAGCACAAAAGAAGATAGCTGCCCAAATTGTGTCACAGGGTGGGGACTATGTTCTGATGCTCAAGGGTAATCAGGACAATCTTTACAAGGATGTCAAAGCCTTTTTCAAGCAAGCTCAAGCCTTCGATTGGCAAGGAATAGACTACAGCTACACCGAGACCACAGAGGCAGGCCATCATCCCATCGAACATCGTCAGGTTTGGGCAGTAGGTTTGGGCAGTGTCCATCAACCAATGTCCAGCGGTTTTGGGGTGCCCAACAGTGGAAAAGTTTCACGACAGTAGTCATGGTCAAACGAGAGCGACAACTGTGGAATAAAACAACCACACAGATCTGTTACTACATAACCAGTTTAGGAGCTTCGGCCTTAGTCTTGGCCGAAGCGATTCGCTCTCACTGGGGCATTGAAAATAGCTTGCATTGGGTGCTTGATATGACCTTCCATCAAGATGCTAGTCGGATTCGCACTGGACATGGGCCTGAGAATATGGCTGTATTACACCACTTGTGTATCAATTTACTCAACCAAGAACCCTCAAAACAGAGTCTGGCGATGAAACGCTATAGTGCTGCGTTAGATAATGACTATGCTCTGAGTGTTTTGTTGGGGCATGATGTTGTCTAGAGACTCCCAGAAATTGTTACTCCTTCAGAAGACAAAGGAGGAAAGCCTGATCAAGTTCATTACGGCCTATATTAATCACCCTTGAAGCCAGTCATAAATTTATAGCAGTCGCCAGGGCAGTTAGGACATGACAAAAGTCTCACACCCTTTGTAAGCGCAAGAGTTTGACTTCTGACAAATGACTTCTGACAAATGACTTCTGCTATAAATCAAAGGTGTGAAAATTGACTCTGGGTTTGGGATATAGCACCCTTGCCCATAAGTTAGGACATTTTTGAGGGCACCGGTCCGACCACTTCACCATTTTCTAGTCCTAACAAGCTCAAATAATGCTATATCTAGGAAGACTTAATTTAGCTGCGATTACCCTGGGGTTTATGGGTACAGCAAAAACAGCATCGAACTACAAACTGCTACAAAGATTCTTCCGAGACTTTGAGCTGGACTATACCAATCCTAAATGAATTTGGAGAAAAGAGTTCTGTAATGGGTTATAATTTAAAGTGTATTGGTGTAATGAATATATATTAATATTATGACCCTGGAAGAATTAATGGCCAGTAATCGGGATCCCATAGAACTCAAACGAGCAATAGCGATGAAGATGCGCCTTCAAGGTCTCAAGCATCGGGAAATTCAACCAGTATTGGGAGTTCAGTCAAGCTATATAAGTCGTTGGGAACGTCGCAATCGTGAGCAAGGAGTGAAAGGTTTAGAACTAGCCTATAAAGAGAGTTTAGGATATTTAAAGCACTCACAGTCAACAGAAGTAATCCAGCGGATTAAATCTAAAACCCAAACAACTGTATGGGAGGTAATGGACTACATCGAACAGAGTTATGGTGTAGTGTATTGCTCATTACAAAGCTATTACGAATTACTCAAAAAAGCTGGGATGAGTTGGCATAAAGGTAAAAAAGCGATGCAGAGGTGCGACCCGTGGCGAATTTAATTCGCCTACGGAAAACGCACCATTACGGTCTTGGGGGTTTCCCCCACTCGCTATTGCATCAAGACAAAGTCCCAGATAAAATAGCTCTGTGGTGGAGGAACAAAACCAGATGATCGCCGATTGGTTCCTCACCCATGATCAAGACATTAGTTAATCATGGTGAGCAAAAGGAATAGTGAGCAAAAGGAAGTTCACTGTCTCAGATTTGCTCCCTATGCACCAGGAGAAAATCCCATTGAAAATATTTGGGGGCATATCAAGCAACTTTTACGCCATATCCATCTATGGTGTCGCTCTTTCACCATTACAAATAAACTCTTTGAATTATTTATTGAGTATCATTTATTCACTATGCCTGATTTAAGTACTTATGAGGCTTTCTCTGATATCATTTAGGATTGGTATATAATGGTATCAACAGCACTAGGCACATATTTTTGCACCAGGTTATGTTTTTTTTTGAACTTTGAACTTTGTAATTTTCTGAATCTCCTTCAAGGAAAAATTGATATTATTATATCGTTGGTAATTATTTTGATGTTGATCAGTTTCTTTATTTATGTCTGCCAATACCGCAAACTCATCCAAGATGCACTGCAGTACTTTTTAAAGAGTAACAGTTTCAGTAGCGAAACTATCTGCCTAAAAATAGCTAGTTTTTGAGAAGACTACATTCAGGATTTCATGATAGTAAGACTACGAGATATCAATAATTATTATTTAAATTTATTTTTGGCTGCTTATAATATGATCAAGAAAAAAGATATTCCTACTCCTCTTATTGATAACAAACAACGAAAGCAAGTTAAAATAGCTGAAAATTTGGAAGTTCGTCGTTTTTCAACTCTCTACATTATCCAACGATTTATTATTTACTATTTAGGTATACAACGTCGCCGAATTACAAATAAGCCAGATATACAAAAGAATGCGAACGAGCTACGTCAGATATTTGAAGATTTGGGAGGCTTCTGGGTAAAAACGGGTCAGTTGTTAGCATTGCGGACCGATATTTTACCAGATGAGATTTGTGATCAGTTAATACGTCTTCAGTATGAAGCGATTGGATTCCCTATGGCTATAGTTAGATCAACAATTGAGTCAGAGCTAGGAGCACCCATGGAAAAAATATTTCAAGATTTTGATGAGACTCCTTTGGCAGCTGCATCAATTGGTCAGGTTCATAGAGCAACGTTGCGAAGTAAAAGAAAAAATGTTCCGGTAATCGTTAAAATTCAACGTCCAAATCTAGCAGAAGCATTCAAGCGAGATTTGGATTTAATTAAAGTCGTTGCCAAAGTTTTAATTTCTTTTAATTTTATGAGTTACCTACGTTTAGATGAAGCAGTATCGGAGTTAGATAAAATTTTTAATGAGGAATTAGATTATCGCTATGAAGCATCTAATACTCGTAATATGAGAAAAACACTAAAGCAGCATAAAATATATGTTCCAAAGATTTATAACAAATATTCTAAACGTCGAGTTTTAGTTATGGAATATATCGATGGAGTTCTTGCCTCTGATTATATTAAAGTATTGGCTAGGGATCCCGTCAGAGCCTCTCAATGGCAGGATGAAAATGACTTTGATCCTAAAAAAGCGGGTGAAACGATGTTTATTTCATTACTTCGACAAGTATTTGAAGATAACTTGTACCATGGAGATCTACATCCAGGCAATATTATTTTCTTGCGTCGGAGCAAAGTTGCATTCATTGACATGGGTAGCGTGGGATCCCTGGATAGGGAGTTGAGGGTAACTTATAATGAGTATACGAATGCATTGTCAGATGGAGATTTTGCCAAAGCGGCTAATTATATCTTGCGGTTGGCTGTTGATATTCCCAGAGTTAATGTACCTAGAGTCAGGGCAGAGATGTCGAGTGCTATAGAGGTTTGGTCCACCAAAGCCCAACTTAAAGGGATAGAGTATAAAGAAAAGTCTTTTGGTGGGGCAACCGCTGAAGTATCTAAAGTGATTGCCAGATATGGTATCCCAAGTAATTGGACTTTTCTCAAAGTGACTCGATCTTTTTTAACTCTAGATGGTGCACTGCAGTACCTATTACCTGAATTTGATTTCTTCAAGACATCTAGAAAATATAATCGCCAGTCAGATCGACGTGCTCTCAAACAAAGTTTAGAGCCAAAAAGTATTAGAACTTCGATTAACCAGTTCTTTGACACTATTAGCGAGTACAATAACCTGATTTTACCTGAGTTGCGACAACGAACCATCGCATTTGAGTTAACCAGTAATATTTTTGCACTGTTACTGGTAGTAGGTTTGCGTTCTCTCGCATATTTACTCCTAATAACTGAAGCAGTTGTAGTTTATAGTTTCCTTTATCAACATTATTTTAAGGCGATTGAACCTATTCATACTCAATGGGCTGACGAGTTTGTTCAACAAATTCCCCATCTTCCATATCTGGAATGGATTGGTATTTTTATACTGATTGGCCTCAGTGCTAGAACACTGCTTGCGGGAGCAAAAATTCTGGAGCGTAAAGACTTTCCTCAATAGGTAAGGGGGTAGTTAAAATGTAAGGATTCAGGTCTGGCGTCATCAAGTTATTAGGGGATGAAAGGCTTCGTCCCCAATGAATGCACCGAATACCTTGATTGTTCGGCCTTTGGCTTGTAAGCATTCAGCCATCAGCCGTCAGCAGTCAGGCTAAGGCTCACGCTGCTTGAGGTGCTTATTTTATTCAAAAGCACCTCAAGGAGATTCATCTACATGCACCATTAGCTGTCCTTTCACCCATTCCCGCAAGCGGTCAACGCTACCTTTGACCGCTTCTGCCATTCTGGCATTGGTAGCGACCAAAGTTCCCACTCCTACTTCAATGGCACCCAGTTCCCGCAGCAGTTCTTGCTGCAACTCAATCGGAAAGATGCCCGTAGTGCG